>JAGWWZ010000189.1 GCA_018970165.1 Planctomycetota bacterium
GGTTTCAGCTGGAGACCAAAGAATTCGGAAACATGCAGTTGGTGGAAGCCGCCGAGATGATGAAACGGGAGGCCGAAACAGAGAAACGCATGCTGACGGCGGGGATGCCTTGGTGGATGATGTTAGGAATGCTTTGCGGGATCCTGGTCATGATGGCTGGCCTTGGGATCAAAATGGACGCCTCTACATCGGGCAAAGAGTCCAACATTTTGCTGTTCCGTAAGATTCAAGCAGCAGGTTATCTTCCAGTTTTGGCAGCATCGTTCGGATTCGCTTGTATCTTGATCTCGAATTTCGCCCAGTTGGCCATCCTCATCACGGCGTTTAAAGAGAGTGCTAAACAGGGCTTGCTCTGTTTGTTCGCACCGTTTTACATCGTTTACTACATGTTCTCTCGAATCCGGACTAAAAGGCTGGTTTCTACGGTCAGTATTCTTTGGGCCACAGCCATCGCTGCGGGGATCGCGCTGGCATACTCGCTTCCCCGGATCTGATTGGAAGCCTCGTATCGCGTGGAAAAAATTTAGCGGTCAGCGAAGTCTTTTCATGGAAATCGAAGAAACGGGAAATTTCCAATAATTCCACGTGGCAGAGAGTGTCAGCGAATTGTCACTCCCCTTAGCTTGGTTTACTTTAGAGCATCCGGGGCCGTCCAAAGGTGGAGTTCCTCCGACGCCTATTCATCTCCATTGCAGTACGATTTTAGTAAAGGTTCTTCGATGCCGACCTACCGTCGCATTACCGTCGTCGACGACGCGGGCGTAAGTATCGTCCAATTTGTCGATAAGAAAATTGTGGATTCCGCTACGATCGAGCAGTTGGGTGAAGAACTCAACTCCCTTGTGACGGTCGAAAAAAGAAACATGCTGCTCTTGAACTTTGAGGGTGTTGAGTTCATGTCCAGTGCGGCTCTCAACAAACTCATCTCGCTCAACAGCAAAGTCAAGGCTGCAGCGGGTCGATTGAAGCTTTGCTCACTTCGAAAAGAAATCAAGGAAGTGTTTGTCATCACCCGCCTCGACCGCGTGTTTGACCTTCGCAAGTCGGTTGAAGATGCAATGGAGTCGTTCAAGCTGTAACGGATCTCGAAATGGCATCCATTCCAATCTCTCCCTTCGGTGCTCCTGAGATGTCTGATTCTGACTCTTCTTGGACTTTGGATAAGCTCCTTGCGAGTGACTTGGAGGCTGGCCATGCCGTGATCGATGCTCTGATCGCCGCACTGGAAAGCGCGGGGTGGCTCGGAAGGGATCTGTTCCATGTTCAAATGGCGATTGAGGAAGCTGTCGTCAACGCCATCGAACATGGCAATCGTCGCGATTCCTCGAAACAAGTCCATGTCTTATTCCATGTCTCCCAAGATCATGCGGAGATGACGATCACCGATCAGGGAGAGGGTTTCGAGCACTGGAATGTAGCCGACCCGACTGAGGACGAGAGGCTCGACAAGCCGAGAGGTCGAGGAGTTTTGCTGATTCGCGAACTGATGAGCGAATCGAAATACAACGACAAAGGCAACAGCGTCTGGATGCTCAAACGACGCTCGGCCGAAGAGGAATCGAGCGAAGAAGAATCCGATTGATCGACCAATCCGATGGATCAAGCGAGGTCGAGATTACTGTTCTTCACCCTCAAGAGATAGCGGCTCCATCACCTTCGTGTTCCGCTCGACCGCGATGACTACCGTTTGCTCATCGACCCCATCTCTGCTGCGAGCCGTAGCAGGCAATACTTGGCGACGATCTGGGAAGGGGAGTCGGATGGAGAAGGTTCCATCGTTTCGAACCTTGACCGGTTCAGTTCCAACGCTCACATGGGCATCGGGATGGGTTGATCCGAATACGATTAGCTCCGCATCCACATCGAAGTGGAATTGTCGCGAACGCTTCAATCCACCTTCGGCACCGCTGCCGAATTGCGAGAGAACATCCAAGTCCATCGTCCGATTGAGCCGCTCTTCGAATACCTCGCTGAGTTCACCTCGCTGCGTTTCATCTCCATATCCACCGCTCATAGCGTAGATGCGTTCCGCATCCTTTGCGATATCGGCCCAGTGATCGTCGCTCGCCTCCTTGCCTCCAGGTACTGGAGTGGTAACGGTGTTGCTGCGCACCAATTCGTAGAATCGTCCGTTCCCAGTCATGTACCCCATGACAATTTGAAATCGCGAGGGAGGCTGATCAACATCGATATACCAATTGCGAACCCCCCCATGAATCTCGATGTCGCGATAGATGTTTTCCGCGCTCTCGGTCGTCCCAGAGTCATCGAGTTTCAATAGTCGCAAAATCGGCTTCACCGAGTGCCACTGCTCCACCAAAGCTGCCTTGGCCCGATCCACGGTCTGGCGAGTGACATCCCAATGCGCGTGCAACCAATAAGGATCTCGCACCATCAGGACAATTCGATCCTGCCCTTTGACAGCCGGCGGCACCGACGTGATCGGAGTGAGTGTCTTCTTGGGGGGCGTTTGGGCTAGGTCCTTTCGTTGTTCTTTCCCCGCCTGAACCGAGCGGATCCTGGCAACGATTTCTGGGCTGGTTCCAGTCTTCTTCGGAGGTGGAGGGGGAGCCGGTTTGCGCGCCGCCATAGGGCGAGTGACCGCGGGTGCAACAGGTTTGATCGGGGCTGGAGTTGGAGCCTTGATGCTGTGTTTGCTCGCGACGGATTTCGGATTCGCAGAAGTCGCATGTGCCTTTTTCGCTGGCGTTGCCTTCCCTTTTTCGGATTTGGATTTGGCGGGAGAAGCGATTTTGGCTACCGATGGCTTAGCAGCCGGAACTTTGGCAAGCTTGGGCTGTGGTTTGCTAGGCGGGGCAGCCTTCGTTTTGGCTTTCGAAAGACTCTTCTTCGCTGGGATCGGCTTCTTTTCGCTCTTTACATTGTCTTTCTTGGACTTCGTGCTTCTCGGCAATTTCGGAGCGGGTGACTTCTTACCCTTCTTAGCCGATGCGGAAACCTTGCCCCCGCTTCCTGCGGAAGCAGACCGGGCCGCCGGGCTAGTTTTTTTCTTTTTCGAGGGGGGCACTCGCGTGTCTCCTGGACGTTATTCGTTTTTTGCTAGCTCACCACGATGGTGTCGTCAGACTCCACTAAGCCCAGTATGCTTACCAACAATGAAGTTTTCCAGAGTTTCCAGGTTGCTTCCGATGGGATGGCAGGTGCTTTGTGCGAAAAAATGATCCCAACTCGCCCTCTTCCGGCAACTCAATCCGCCATGGCAATACCGTAACCCTCAACGCATTCTCTCGAATTCTGGCAACATTAGTTTTTCTTATTGCATTTGGGGTGGCTGGTGCTTTTTTGGACCGATGGCTTGGCACCAGCTACTTCATTCTGCTGGGATTCATTATCGGGATGGTTTTTGCCATTGCTGGGATGCTCTATGTGGTCAAGGTGGCGGAGTTGGAACGTGGCCAAGATTCGTTGAGATCGTCCCTAGACGGAGCCACGAGTACCCGACCGGAAAGTGATAACGATGCACGATCCGAATCAAATGGTTAGCCTTCTGTCTCAGCAGGATCAGAAGGAGCGAGAGTCCTTGCGGCGAGAATGGCAATGCTGGGTAATGGCTGTCCTGATTTCGGCGGCTTTAATTTTGGGATTGCATATTCTGATGGATGCGAGAGATGGGATTCCTGCGGGGCTGGCGGCCCTAGGTTTATGCAGTTCGATCGCAGCGGGCCCGATCTACTGGCGGCGAGGTTCGTTTGGTTTGAAGATGCCAGTGGCTTCGACTCTTCTGACAATTACATCGCGCATGCTGTTGATGATGGGTGCCTTGGGATTGGTCACTGCGACAAAATGGTCACATCGCAATTCTTTCGCTGGGTCCTTGCTGGGGTGTTATTTTATTTTTCTCACATTAGAATCCGCACTTTCAATTCGGTTTTATTATTCTCGAACCCCTTCTTGAGCGGCCGCCGATGGCTTCGGACATTCTCCACATCAAAGACGGTTACTACTTTGAAGTGCCTAAGATGTTCTGGCGCAGCAATCGCGCTGAAGTCAACGATTTCCCTGGCTGGATGGTGCGGCTGGACGATGACTACCAGGCTCGGGAGGCGGACGCCATCAGTGACGGTCTTCGTCAGTTAGAGATTGATGGCGAAGACATCTCTGAATTACGGAACGCATGGGAAAATTGGCGTCATGCTAACCACAAGAACGCAGGTTGGCCGATGGACGCGTATGTCGAACAGTACGTAGCGAAGATCAAAGAGAAAGCTGCGAGTTGGAAGGACAGAAACGCTCCCAGTGCATCCGATGCCACGCAGGCTTATTTGGCGGCCCATCCAGACGTTCAACATCGTTGGTTTTTCAAAATGCTCGAGGATCCGAAGGCTGCGGCAAAGTGGTCGGACCTCAAAGCGAAAGTCAACTCCAACGATTTCCTTGAGCAGTACAAGTTGAGTGATGCTGGCAAGTCATGGTCGAGCGAAAAGATTGCGGAATACAATCACGCGCTCGATGGCAAGATCATGATTCCGCAACCCTTCGGCACGTTGCGGAATGCGCACGAAGCCGAAACAGGCTTTTGTATTTCGCGGTACATGGTCGTCGAGGTGGTCGTCGCCTTGCTGCTGTTCTTTGCTTTTCGATGGCTCGCCAAGCGGATCAATTCGGGAACTCCTCCGAAAGGCAAGAGTTGGAATCTGTTGGAAGGTTTCGTCCAGGCCGTTCGCGATAAGATTGTGGTTCCAGCTATGGGCGAGCATGATGCAGATCGCTTCATGCCGTTCTTGTGGACCATGTTTTTCTTCATCCTCGGTTGCAATTTGATGGGGATGTTGCCATGGATTGGGGCACCGACGGCATCTTTCGGCACGACCGCGGCGTTAGCCTTTCTGGTCTTCATTGTTGGTCTTGCCGTTGGGGTCCAGGCATTGGGGCTCGTCGGATATCTCAAAAATATTTGCCCCTCCCTAGGGCTTCCTTGGTACTTATCTTTTTGGCTGGTGCCTGCTCTTTGGCTGATTGAAGCCTTGTCGCTACTGATCAAGCATGCGGTTCTCGCGGTTCGATTGTTGATGAACATGGGGGCCGGTCACTTGGTTCTCTTAGGGATTCTAGGTATCGGTATCAGCGCCAAGGCAGCAATGGAGTTGAGCAATCCTGCGTGGTTCGGTGTCGCAGGAATTTCGGTCTTAGGAACAACCCTTATGAGTTTCCTGGAGGTCTTTGTCGCCTTCTTGCAAGCTTACGTATTCACTTTTTTGGCGGCGATGTTTATCGGCAGTTCCATGCATCACCACTAGTCCTAGTCGGGCTCGATCGGTTGACGCCAACATATCCCCTTTCCCGTTTTCGCAAGTCGTAGTTCAGTTGGACTTCAAGGAGTTTAGCAAAGTGTTGAATCTCGTACGTCTCGGTTTGATGGTTTGTGGTTTCATGATTTTGATGGCGGTTCCAGCCTTTGCCGCCGAGGGTGGTGGGAACGTTCCCGGTGCGATCGGTGCAGGCCTAGCCGTAATTGGCGCCGGTATCGGCATCGGCTTCTTGGGAAAGGGTGCCGTCGAGTCGATCGCTCGCCAACCTGACCAAGCTACGGTCATCCAGGTCGCGATGATCATCGCGGCAGCGTTGATCGAAGGTCTCGCGTTCTTCGCTGTATACGTCTGTATGACGCAGAACCCATTCAAATAGTCAGAGTCCCGTCAGGTCGCTCGGTGTTGTTCGATGCTTGAGCGATGCTTGGCTAGCGAAGTGTGTTGAGTTGAGGCACCGATGTTGAGGCTTGGTATGAACCTAAGAGTTGGCTCGATATTCTGGTCGTTCTTTTTTTCATTGTTGGTCTTTGGCTTGGCTGCCAATGCTCCTGCATTCGAAGAAGGGGCTCACAGCGACCCAGCAAACGGTTTTGCATCGGAGAGTAGCGACTCCCTGCTCGATTTCAAAAGCGACAAGGCTCTGTTTACGGCGATCGTTTTTGTGATCTTGTGTGCTGGTCTTTACTTTGCTGCTTGGAAGCCGATCTCCCAAGGGTTGGCTAAGCGCGAAACCATGATCGCGACGATGATCTCCGATGCGGAGAAGGCATCTCAGCAAGCTGCCACGAAACTCAAGGAGTACGAGGCCAAACTCGCTGATGCCGCGGTTCAAGCTCAGGAACTGGTCAACCAGGCCAAGCGGGATGCGGAATCGGTCGCAGAGCGAATCAAAGCTGATGCCCAAGCCAACGCGACACGCACGATCGATCGAGCAAAAGCAGAAATCGAAACTGCGAAACAAGCAGCGCTGAGCGAGTTGTCGACCAAGAGTACCGACTTGGCTTTTGGTTTGGCTCGCAAAGTCATCGGCCGCGAGCTGCAATCGGGCGATCACCAGCGATTGATCAACGAAGCGTTGGGCCGTTTGCCTAGCGACAATTGAACGAACTCCAATATCCTTCCGAGCAACCCGATCCGTCATGGCTGAGCAATCCACCAAGATACCAACGGTCTTCGACAGCGAAGAACAACAGGTCGGGGAAGTGTATGCGCGAGCTTTGCTTGCGTCGGTTTCTCCCCAGGATGCAGATGCCATCGTCGATCAACTCGAATCGCTGGTTCGAGAGGTCCTGGACAAGAACACCAAGCTCGAAGTAGTCTTGGCCAATCCCAAGATGCCTGTTGAGAGCAAGTGGAATCTGCTTGATCGCGTCTTCAGCGGACGGATGGATGGGAAACTCCTGACATTTCTGAAGGTCGTGGCGCAGCGCCAGCGTCTGAATGCGATTCGATCGATTCAGTTGGCTGCTTCCAAACTGCGCGATGAAGCGGCTGGACGCATTCAAGTTCAAGTCACCGTGCCTCAACCCCTGAGCGACGCTGAGCGATCCTCGTTGGTTGAGCGACTTAAAGCAGTATTCAAGAAAGACGTCCGACTCGAGACACTGGTCAATCCCGCCATTATCGGTGGGTTGGTCATCCGGGTCGGAGACACCGTTTTCGATGGCAGTATCGATGGTCAATTGCAATCCCTGCGAAAGACGGTCGGCGCAAGAAGCGAAAACGCACTGAGGTCCGCAGCAGCGAACTTGTTCCAAGCTAGCTGATGTACTAACGAAATCCTTCACCCTAAACCAAGATTCACAATAGCCGCACTTTGCAAACTGCGGCATGGCCATCAACGAGGTTGATCAAATGAAGTTTAACTCGGATGAAATCGCAGCCGTCATTCAAAAAGAGATCGAGCAATTCGGCAGCCAAATCGATGTCCGAGAAGTCGGAACCGTTCTCGAAGTCGGCGATGGGATCGCACGCGTTTACGGATTGTCGGGCGTCATGTCGGGCGAAATGGTCGAATTTCCCAGCGGCGTGATCGGATTGGCGTTCAACCTCGAAGAAAAATCGGTCGGGGTCATCATTCTCGGGGACTACCTGAGCATCAGTGAAGGGGACGAAGTCCGAGCCCTCGGCACCCTCCTCAGCGTTCCAGCCGGTGACGCGGTTATCGGTCGCGTTCTCGATCCGCTTGGAAACCCTCTCGACGGCAAGGGACCAGTCAACGCATCGGTCCGTCGCCCTGTCGAAATCATCGCCACGGGCGTGGCCGAACGACAACCTGTTCACGAACCGATGCAAACCGGGATCAAAGCCATCGACGCGATGACCCCGATTGGACGCGGTCAACGCGAATTGATCATCGGCGACCGCAAGACGGGCAAGACCGCGATCGCCATCGACGCGATCATCAACCAAAAGGGGAAAGGGGTGAAGTGCTTCTACGTCGCCATCGGCCAGAAGGAATCCTCGGTCGCCCTCATCATCGATGCCCTCGAAAAGAACGGCGCAATGGACTACACAACAGTGATTGTGTCGGGAGCCAGCGCTCCTGCTCCGCTCCAGTACGTTGCTCCTTATGCAGGTACTGCGATGGCCGAGCACTTCATGTTCAATGGCCAACATGCCTTGATTGTCTATGACGATTTGAGCAAGCAAGCTGTTGCCTATCGACAATTGAGCTTGTTGATGCGTCGTCCGCCAGGTCGCGAAGCGTTCCCCGGTGACGTGTTCTATTGCCACAGTCGTCTGCTCGAGCGGTCTGCAAAGCTCTCCAAGGAACTCGGTGGCGGTTCGCTCACCAGTCTCCCGATTATCGAAACTCTCGAAGGGGAAGTTTCCGCATACATTCCCACCAATGTGATCTCGATTACTGACGGCCAAATTTATCTGCAACCTGACTTGTTCTTTGCCGGTATTCGCCCTGCGATGAACGTCGGTATCTCGGTCTCGCGCGTCGGTGGCAACGCACAGATCAAAGCGATGAAGAAAGTCGCCGGTGGTCTGCGTCTCGACTTGGCTGCGTTCCGAGAACTCGAAGCGTTCGCACAACTCGGTACCGAACTCGACCCTGCGACCCAAGCCAAGCTCGATCGCGGTTATCGGATGGTGGA
>JAGWWZ010000019.1 GCA_018970165.1 Planctomycetota bacterium
GGCTATCAACGAGCGCTTTCCTGTGTTTGATGTTTGCCCATTGGGAATGTCCAGCCATTTTAGTACTCCTAAGCTATCTTCCGTATCCGATGCGAAGCCCGAATTTCTTATTTCGGCTTCTTCTTCGCTAGATTTGAAGACACTGACCCAGATGAACCCGATCCTGAGGTTGCCTTCGAAATGGTTCCTCGCTTCTTGCCCTTCGCATCATTGGTCTTTTTGTTCTTGGTGTCTGTTGGCTTTGGCTTAGATACCGATTTAGGTTTATCCTCTTTCTTCTCGAATTTTTTTGGAGAAGATTTCTTGATTTGCTCAGAGCCAGTTAACTTGTTTTTGGGTGCCGAAGGTGACTTTGTCGCTGGCTGTTTTGATGAGGCAGGTGGTGCCATTTTCTTCGTGGCTACTGGCTTTGCCGGTGGCTTGCTAGCGGTTTCCTTCTTTTCGGCTGGCGTCTGCGCTAACTTTTCAATTTTCTTGGTTGGCTGCAAGGCTTGGACTGGTGGTTCAGTCTTGTCGATAACCTTCCCTTTCGCGGTGGAAGTTCCTTTAGGACCGTCCCCAGTGGGTTTCATGGTCGGTTGCTTTGGTTTGGGTTCCGTTTTCGGTTCTATCTTAGGTTTCGCTTTGTATGTTACACCTAGATCCTTGAGGACGCTCTGCACTGGACCGCTCTTGGGATGAGCCTTCATTTCCGTTGCGAATTGTAGAAGGAGGGAACCGAATTCGCTTCCTTTATTTTTGGGGATAGCGCGCTCCATGCCTGGAACGCTTTTTTTCTCGGCTTCTGCAGTTGTAAGGATTTCACATTGTACGAGGGACTCAATAATGACTTGGCTGATTGGAATGGAATGCCCTCCGAGCGCTTGTTGAGAAACATAGCTGGCAACGAATGGCGACATTCCTTTCCATGCTTCAAGTTCCGCGACTGCTTTCCCTAGATTCGCCTTTTTTAGGTCGTCGAGTTCGTATTGATACCTTGCCTCAAAGAGGGATTGCAGACACTGTTTAATGCGCGATGCTGCTTGATCTGCTTGGGGGAGACTGTGGAGGCATTGCGCCAACTCGGAGATTGTGGTGACGCGAACTTCATTCCAATCGAAATAGGTTTGTTGCAGTTTCGCGAAGGCTTCGTCTGCTTGATCGCAACGTGCGTCTTCCAGGCAGCATGCGTAGAGCAAGTGCTCCAAAACGGAACGCTCGGGTGCCTCTGGCGAAGGCTTAAAGTGTTTCTTTAGGGACTTGAATAGCGCATCGATTTTTGAGGCACGATTGCTGGCTGTCATAGATACACGCTTGAAATGGAAACTCAATCGAAGTTGTGAATTACGGTGATTCTTGTTCCGCCTCGGAATGCTCAATGCCCGCTTTGTGTGTATCGGCTTCCGCCGTATCAGGATGTCGTTCGCGAGCTATTTGATCGAGAATCTGCTGAACAGCAACAGATTTTTTGACACCTTCGTCGATCACGAAAGAGAGTCTGGGAGTGTAGCGAGTGTCGATGCGTTCCGCGATTCTGGTTTGTAGAAACCCGGATGCATTTTGCAAGCCCTTGAGTGTCGTCCGCTGTTGGCTATCGCTCCCCATGATGCTGACCGCGACTTTCGCTTCTCGCATGTCTGGCGATAGCTCAACTCCGAGAACCGTGACGTTTTTTACGCGCGGGTCTCGGAGTTCCGTAAGGATGGCCATCGAGACAACTTCTCGAATTGCCTCGGCTGCCTTTAGCAGTCGACGAGCACTCATGATTTAGACGAGCCCAGGGTTCGAGCAACTTCTTCGATGCGGTACGCTTCCAAAACGTCATCTACCTTCACATCGTTGAAGCCGCCCAGTTTGATGCCGCACTCCATGCCACGATTTACTTCTTTCACGTCTTCCTTGACTCGTTTGAGCGTGTCGAGAACGTAATCCCCGATCTTTCTTCCTTCTCGATTGACGCGGACACGGCATCCTCGCTCCACGGTTCCTTGTGCGACGTAACATCCTGCAATCGTACCGACTCGAGACACCGAGAAGACCTGTTTGACCAGGGCGCGTCCCAATTCTATGACCTTCTCTTCCGGTTTGAGCTTGCCTTCGATGAGGGCTCGGATGTCCTGCGCCAAGTTGTAGATAATGTCGTAGCGGCGGATTTCAACGTTTCTGGTATCTGCCAGTGCCCGCGCGGCTTCATCAGGGATTACGTTGAACCCGACGATGACTGCTTGCGAAGCACTCGCGAGGGTTACGTCGGCTACCGTGATGCCACCGACCGATTTCTGAAGGATGCGTATTTCCACTTCCGGGTGATCGAGTTTCCCGAGTTCTTTCTCAATAGCTTCGAGAGACCCGCGCGCGTCCGCACGAACGATCAGGTTCAAGGTTACTTTCTCTTCCTTCACTCCGAGTTTGCCAGACTGAAGAAGTTCCTGGAATGTCTCGAAAGAAACCTTGGGAGACGTACCTGAGAGGGACTGTTTTCGGAGGAGTTGTTCACGGCCAGCGGCTAATTGTCTGGCTTGCGCTATGTCGTCGATAACATAGAACTTTTCCCCTGCCTCGGGCGCCTTTTCCAGGCCGGTAATGTTCACGGGCATGGATGGGCCAGACTCGGTCATTTGTTTGTTCCGCTTGAGCGTATCATACAGAGCCTTCACGCGACCGAACGTTGACCCGCACACAACGATATCTCCGACCCGAAGGGTACCAGTACGAACCATCACTTTTGCGATGACCCCGCGATCTGCGGACTGCTCGCTCTCCAAGCAAACTCCCATAGCGGCTCGCTTGGGATTCGCCTTGTAGTCGTGCAGTTCGGCCACGGTCAGGATCGTATCGAGAAGTTCGTCCATACCTTGGCCGGTGATAGCGCTGGTTTGGACAACTTCCACATCGCCACCCCATGCGCTGGGGGTCAGGCCGTGTTCGGTCATTTGCGTCATGATGCGTTGCACGTCGGCCCCGGGTAGGTCGCATTTGTTCGCTGCGACGACGATCGGGACTCCAGCTGCTTTCGCGTGCGAGATCGCCTCTTCCGTTTGCGGCATGATGCCATCGTCGGCAGCAACCACCAAGATAGCAATATCAGTGACGTTAGCGCCTCGAGCCCGCATCTCCGTGAACGCTTCGTGACCGGGGGTATCTACGAAGGAGACAGCCCGCCCGTCTTTTTTCACTTGGTAGGCTCGGATATGTTGAGTGATTCCACCAGCCTCGCCAGCGACGATCTTGGTCCCGATGAGATAATCGAGCAGCGATGTCTTTCCATGGTCGACGTGGCCGAGGAATGTGACGATTGGAGGGCGAACAACCAGGTCATCTGGGTTGTCTTCGAACGAATCGAGCTTGGCTATGACACTGTCCTCAAGCGTTTCGGCTTGCTTGAATTCGATTTCCACTCCGAGATCGATCGCAACCAGTTCCGCTTGTTCTTGGGTCAGCGAGGCATTGATGTTCGCCATGGTTCCCATTCCCATCAATGATCGGAGCACGCGTCCGCCGGTGACCCCTGCAGCTTCGCAAAAGCTACGAATGGTGCATGGCATCGTCAGGGAGATCTTTTCTTTCTTACCCGTGGCAGTTCCAAACTTCTTCTTGGGACGAAGTGCTGCCGCTCGGCGTTCTTCCTCTTCCTCTACCGATGCAAGGTCTCGTGTGGTTTGGATACGCGTCGCGTTTCGCAACGAGCTTCGTTCGCTGCGAGAAGCTTCGAGACTTGCCAGACCCTTCTTTCGTACAGGTTCCTCGACGTCGTCCGATGGCTTGCGGTGTTTCTGATTGAGCTTATTTTCGGCCGCCTGTTTGAATTCCGTTAGGCCAGCGTGCTGCGTTTGGCTAGGAGCTGTGGCTCGCCCAGTTCCTGTCCCTGACTTCGAGGGGCTGCTACCCGATTTCTCTCCGGACTTGGTGGGTGGTTGCTGAACCCCCTTCAACACATCGGGAGTGAGTTTGACGATTGGCTTTTGCGCTACTGGTTCCGCTGGCTTAGGAGCAGGAGATGGGCCAGCGGACTTCGGAATCTTTGCCAGGTTGATGTTGATGACGGGATCCCGCGTCTTCCGCACGCGACTTGAACTCTCGCCGGAAGGTTTAGGCTCGGTTGATTTGCCACGACCGATAACCCGCATCTTTCCGGAAACATCTGCTGGCGAATAAAAATCGTCTCTCGACAAACCTTCTGCGGCCCTTGGCGATGACTTGTCTCGTGTCTCCTCGGAAATCTCATTGGCTGAGACCTGGGTCGCGATATCGGATGCGGAGGCTTGATCAGGAACCTCAGCCGACGGAGGTTCTTCCGACAATGTGGGAGCCCGTTCCGCAACGGCTGTCGTTGCTGAGTCGACAGTGCCAGTTCGATCCGCGCCTCCCATTTTCGCCCGTATAGAGGACAAGTCACGTCGAGGTGCCTGAGGTTTCGTTCCTAGGTCTCGTATCGGAGCTTCCTTGGGCGTTTCTCGCTGAGGCTTGAGCGCTTCTTTAGCCACAGGTGCAGATGGGGCACTTTTCTCCTCGAGATGTTTCTTTATCCGGAGAATTTCATCTTCTTCCAAACTCGCCAGCGCGCTACCCTTGCCTTGAATTCCGATGCGCGCACAGAGATCCACCAGCTCCTTGCTGTCCAATCCCAAGTCTTTTGCAAGCGAGTAAATGCGAATTGCCACTGAGCAATGGTCCCCGGGCTCTGCCCTCAATTGTTCGGGCGAATACCCCTGTTCGTGCAGGAGGATCCCTTCGCCCTTGGTGTTGGTCTAGTTAATTCATAAAACGCCCCTTCGCGAAACCAGCGAATAACTCCATCGTGAGACGTACGTTGAAACCGTCAATTGTCCTTGCTGGTCATTTGGTCGACCTGCATAACGCGGACTATTTCGAACGATAGCTCCGGAGATTCGAGAATCTGCGACGCCTAATATGTTAACGCATTACATGCCCGCCGTCAGGCGGTTTTCGAGGATTCGTGGCGAAAGATCTATCAAATCGAACTCATCCTCCTTCCGGCTCGCCCCCAGATTCTCCGCGATCGAGATCTTCGGTGGCGCGTCGTTCCTTCTCAAGCCGCTCCTGCTCCTTCCTAGCCTCCTCTTCAGCTTCCTGCTCCGCAGCCCTTTCCTCAGCTTGCTCCACGATCGATTCAACCTGTTCTTCGGTATATCCACCCATTTCGATGAGGGCTTCCGGTTCAATGACCGACAAGTCGTCGAAAGACAGGTAACCTTGTTCCACCAGTTGTTGAGCGACTTCTTCTGTCATGCCCTCGATCTGCATGAAGGCTTCCATGGCACGTTCGATCTGTCGCTCGAGTTCGGGAGCAGTCATGATCTCAATATCCCAACTGCACAGTTTGCTCGCCAGGCGCACGTTTTGGCCGTATCGGCCGATTGCCTGGGACAAGTGTTCCTCGTTCACCAGGGCGATGGCCCGGCCGATCATGTCGCAAAGTAGAACTTGGTCTACCTGGGCAGGTTGGAGGGCGTTTGGGATCAAGACCATCGGATCGTCGCTCCATCGCACGATGTCGATTCGTTCGCCCGCCAACTCGCTTGTAACATTTTTGATACGATTTCCACGGACTCCAACGCAAGCTCCGACACAATCCACACGCTGATCGGAACTGCTGACTGCAACCTTGCTGCGATAACCCGGTTCCCGACTGATCGCATTGATCCGAATAACACCCTCAGCGATTTCAGGGATTTCCTGTTCAAACAAACGCTGGACGAGAGTCGTTTTGGTGCGAGAGAGGATAATCTTTACTCGATTTCCAACCGCCTTCACCTCGTAAATGACCGCTCGTACACGAGATCCGTTATGGTAGTTCTCGCCCGGAATCTGCTCGCTCTTGGGCAATATGGCTTCGACGTTCCCGAGCTGTACGATGGTCAGCCCTTTCTCGGTTCGTTGCACGACTCCGTTTACGAGTTGCCCGACTTGGCCGTGAAATTCGTCGAGCCGCGCGTCTCGCTCCGCTTCCTTGAGCTTTTGGATAATCACCTGCTTGGCTGTCTGTGCGCCAATGCGGCCGATCTCATCTTGGCTTAGATTCTTGCCATCGACCGTTGCATTGATGGCTCCCGAACCGCGAACGATTTGGATCTGAACTTCTGATTCCTCGCCGAACTGCCGCTTAGCTGCAGTCACAAGCGCCGATTCAATCGCCTGAAAAACCAACTCAGGGTCGATCTGTTTTTCGCGGTGCATAGAATCGACGATTCTAAGCAATTCTTGAGGATTCATGCGGTTTAATGCGTTTTAGGGTATGTCGGGGCCCCGAAGGATCCTAAGCTACGAATCCGGTCCTTCGAGAATCGCGCAAAGCTATCGTCCGACAACGCAAATGTCAACCGGCGTTATAATGAGGCGATGAGTCTTGCAAACCCCGAACCCCGACGGCAATGCGGCACGATGGCCGTACACCATCGCCTGTGCGAGACCGTCCCCGACTATCTGCATTCCAGGTACGCGATGGAACGCCGCACTCGGGATTTAGTCGCCACGGGATGCATGATGCGAGAAAAGCGACTGTTGTTTCGGATCCAAGTCGTCGTTCACGTCTTGTATCACCACTCGAACGAACAGATCAACGCCGCACAAGTCCGATCTCAAATCCAAGTGCTGAACCGAGATTTCCGCCTGAAGAACGGAAACCGCCGATCGATACCTCGTCCATGGCGCGGTTTAGCAGCCGATGCTGGTCTGGAATTTGAATTGGCGTCGGTCGACCCAGCAGGCCAACCTACCAAAGGCATCACCTACCACAAAACCGATCGACAATCCTTCGGGACCGGCGACTCGATCAAGAATCCCGAAAGCGGCGGCGTCGCCCCATGGGACACGCGGCATTACCTGAATATCTGGGTCGCACCCCTTACCGGGGGACTGCTTGGCTACGCGCAATTTCCGGGAGGACCTGAAGCAACCGATGGAGTCGTGATCTCGCACACCGCCTTCGGATTGCGAGGAACTACCGTCGCTCCCTTCCATCGCGGACGGACTGCAACTCACGAGATCGGGCACTACCTCAATCTCTACCATCTCTGGGGCGATATGTTGGACTGCGGTGGTACCGATCATTGCTGCGATACCCCGACGCAACGAACTCCGAACTACGGTAAGCCGTCATTTCCGAACATATCCTGCGATAACGGTCCGCACGGTGACATGTTCATGAACTATATGGACTACAGCGACGATGAGGTCATGGCGTTATTCACCGAAGCGCAAGCTGCTCGCATCGTCGCAACGATGACCGGCCCACGCGCGTCGCTCGACCCAGCCCCCGCGCCGCTTCCCTAACCCGCTCCTCGTAACACCTTGGCGTAGATCTCGCGTACCCGCTCAGTCATGGTCTGATGTTTGAACAAGTCGGTGAACCGAAGTTGACCCGTCCGGCCCATATTCTCACGTAGCCGAGGATCCGCGATCAGACTCGAAATCGAATCGGCAAGCGGTTCGATTGCTTTCGGCGGAAGCAGCCAACCGGTCTCGCCGTGGATCACTACCTCGCGAGCTCCGTCGATGTCGTAACTGACGACCGGTTTCCCAGCGATGAGCGCCTGGGGAAGGGCACGTGCCAACCCTTCCCTCAGCGATGCATGCACGAGGATATCCATCGCTCCCACCAGCGCCGGGATCCGCTCGGGCCGCTGTAAACCTGTAAGAATGAAATGCTTTTGTAGATCGAACCTGCGGATCTGCTGCTCAAACGACTCGCGAAGAATCCCATCTCCAACCCACAGAAAACGGGCTTCGGGGTGTTTATGAATCAATTGTTTCGCTGCTGCCAGCACGTACTCATGCCCCTTGAGCGGGAACAGCCTTGCAATCTTGCCGACCACAACATGTTCGGGGCCGAGTCCCAATTCCCGCCGTGTTTGATCCCGCAACTCATGGGCGCGTACAAAAGGCTCGACATCCATACCGCTGTAAACGGTCGTAAACTTGTCTCGCGGAGCAACTTCCGCCTCAACCATCAAGTCGGTCATTGCATCGGCAACACTGATCATGTGATGGCATCTCTTCGCTGCCCATCGCTCGCAGGCGATGTAAAATTTTCTTGTTGGGCTCGATTGGTACGGATGAAATGGGGCGCCATGCACCGTGTGAACAATACACGGTACTCGCAGTGACCATGCTGCGGCCCGCCCTAAAATTCCTCCCTTGGCGCTATGCGTATGGACGACATCCGGTCGGATCGATTGGAGCAACCTGCGAAGTTGGCGGTAAGCTCGCATATCCTGCCATGGGATGATAGATCGGATCAACGGAGGAACGACGATCACTGCGAGATCTGGATCTTTGGCGGTTTCGAGAAGCTTTCCCTCGGCACCGCGCGTCGGCCCGGTAATGAGAGTGACTTCATCACCGTATTCCCGCACCAAATCAAGGCAGTTGTAGCGAGTGTTCTCTTGGGCCCCCCCCACAATCATGCGGGTGATGATATGAACGACTCGCATCCAAAGACCCGCCGCTTAAAGGAATCGAAGCAGAGCATATCGTTTCTTGCCGCTTCGCAAAACGACGATCGTCTCGCTCGCCAAGTCGCTTGAATTGAGCACACGCTCAATGCCATCGACGCGTCGATTATTGATATACGCGGCACCCTCGGTCACGGTTCGACGAGCTTCACTCTTGCTCCCGGCCAAACCGGCGGAGCAAAGGGCATCGATGATTCCCATTCCGTCCTCCAATCGCGCTCGCGGCAACTCGCAACTGGGCACATCGCGAAAGATGGGGACCAACTCGGCATCGCTCAAGCCGTCGATCTCTGCCCCGAAAAATATCTTGGTTGCCCGTTCCGCGATCCCGAGCCCCGCTTCTCCATGCACCAATCGCGTTAGGGACTCGGCCAGCCGTTTCTGTGAAGTCCGTAAATGCGGCTGGTCACGCAACGATGCTGCCAAGGTTTCGCACTCGTCGGAATCAACCTCGGTCAGGAAACGCAGGACCATCAGTACATCCTTGTCGTCAACATTGATGAAGTACTGATAGAACTCGTAGGGGGTGGTGCGTTCCGCAGATAGCCAAATCGCCCCGCGCTCGGTCTTGCCCATCTTCTTGCCATCGCTGGTTGTTAGAAGCGGACATGTCAAACCATATAGCGAACTGCCAAGCATGCGCCTCGCCAAATCAATGCCGGCGATGATGTTTCCCCATTGATCGCTTCCACCGATTTGCAATTGACAACTATGATGTTTGGCCAAATGAACAAAGTCGTATGCCTGAAGGAGCATATAACTGAACTCGGTATAGCTCAAACCCGAATCGCTGCGTTCAAGCCGCGCCTTGACCGAATCCTTGGCAAGCATCACGTTCACTGGAACGTTCTTGCCAATGTCTCGAAGGAAATCGAGGAACGAGAATCGCTCCATCCAATCGTAGTTGTTCACGACGATCGCGGCGTTGCTCCCCTCAAACGAGAGGAACTGCTCCATTTGGTGGCGAATCCCCCTGACGTTGTGCTCCAACGTTTCGCGCGAAAGCAGTTGCCGCTCCTCGGATTTGCCGCTGGGGTCTCCGATCATCCCCGTCGCTCCCCCTACCAAAGCAATCGGCCGATGGCCTGCCTTTTGGAATCTGCGAAGCAACATCAGAGGTAAAAGGGAACCGACATGCAGACTGTCCGCAGTTGGATCGAAGCCAGCATAGACCACCGACGGTTTCGAAAGAATACCTCTAAGTTCGGCTTCATCCGTTGCCTGGTGAATCAGTCCTCGCCAAGCAAGCTCATCGATTATTGACTTCATATACTCCCCTACACCGCTAGCATTGGCCTTCCTTCAACGATTCGCTGCTCGTCTACGAGTGATATACGGCATCTTGCCCCCCCTGTCTATCGGTCTTGAAGCCCTGTCGGTGGTCTTGGGTACTACGCACGATTTATGCAATTGTTATTCTATTGGTGTGTCGGGAATACATCGTAGCATTTCCCCCCGATCACTTTCCTCATTAGTCATTCGCCTCAACTGAGCCCCAGCCATGTCCAATCCAACGATCCGCGGAACTGTACACCTGATTGAAGAAACCAAATCGTTTGGCCAAAAGGGCTTTCGAAAGAGATTGGTGGTGCTGGAGCAGAACAACGGTCGCTTCACCAACTACATACCGCTCGAGTTCACGAACGATGCTTGCGATTCGGCAGACGCTTTGAAGCAAGGGGACGATGTGACGATCACCTATCGACTGACCGGCCGCAAGTGGCAACGGGATCCGATGAGCGAAGTGAAGTATTTTCTGACGGCTGAAGCTATGGGATTTCGCAAGACTGCCGAAGGGGAAGATATCTCTGCGGCGAATGATGCATTTGCGGAATCGTCTAGCGAATTTGACGATACTCCCTTTTAAGCACCATTAGCTTCTCGGGTCAGTCACGCTCATCACCTGAATCGTGCTTGCCGAAAATTGCACTCGAGGCAACACATAGCCATGCTACGATCAGCGTGGTTCCTCCGATCGGCACGATACTCCAATGGATGATCTGGTCCGCAAAAACAATGCTGTAGAGACCACCTGAAAAACAGAGTGTTCCAACAATGAATAACACTGACGCAGCACATAGCAACTTGGATCCTGCGGCGCGGGTGGACAAAGCGATCGCTGCTAGAGCCAGGGCATGATACATCTGGTATCGAACCCCCAACTCGCATTGATCCAGTTTCTTAGCCACGATATCCGGAGCCAGTCCGCGTTTCTCCAATTGCTTGGGAAGGGAATGGGCTCCCATAGCTCCAATCCCAACAGCGATTGCTCCGGAAATCCCAGCGAGCAACAATAGCCATTTCGACAAGTTGTTCATTTCACAGATCCTCAAAGGGGAGATCCGACGGGCGCCGTTCTGTTAATCCCTGCTTGAAATGCCTACGGCAGACGGTAACGTAACGTTCATTGCCACCGATCTGGATCTGCTCTCCTTCTCGCATCGGGACACCGTTGGCATCGACTCGCAGAACCATCGTCGCCTTGCGTCCGCAGTGACAGATGGTCTTGATCTCTGTCAGAGTATCTGCCCAGGCCAGCAAATGCTGACTTCCTTCGAAGAGATTTCCTTGAAAATCGGTCCTCAAGCCATAGGCCAGTACCGGAATATCGAGGTTATCGCAAACATCGCTGAGTTGTCGTACCTGACTCTTGGTGAGAAACTGCGCTTCATCGACCAACACGCAGTGGACGCGTTCGGTTTCGTGCTCCCGCTCCACCATCCGGAACAGATTATCATTGCCTGAAAATGGGACAGCATCCGCGCTGAGTCCTATCCGCGAACTCACTCGTTTTTCACCAAATCGCTGATCGATTTCGGGAGAGAAAACCAGCGTTCGCATTCCCCGTTCACGGTAGTTGTAACTCGACTGAAGCAGAACCGTCGATTTCCCAGCGTTCATAGTCGAATAGTAAAAATACAACTTGGCCAACGGTCGAACTCCCGGTATCCAACACTGCTCCCAATAGGCAAAACCACTATCGGTACGGTAGTATGGGATCGGAATCGTTTTTTGTCATCCCTCGGTCATGTAGAGCATCCTGATGAGTGAAACTCCAACCCATGATGTCGTTCCCGAGATCGACAGCAATATCTCGCAGTCTCGGATAGTCTTTTCTGATTCCGTCCCGCGTCGCTGGATCTTAAAAGGAACTGCGGCGTTGGCGGGGCTCTCTTCATGTCGGGGGCTCACTTTTGCTACTGCTTGCGCAATTGAACCATTCGACCGACCGAAGCCTGGCAAGCTGCGACTTAGCATGGCGGCATACTCCATCCGCGATCTGCTTAAGCAAAAGAATTCCGACTGGGATCTGTTTCGGTTTGTGGATTACTGCCATGAACTGGGACTCGACGGTGCCGAGTTAACCAGTTACTACTTCCCGGAGAACGTTGACGATGCCTACCTAACGCGATTGCGACTTCACTGCCACCGACGGGGCATCAGCATATCTGGAGGTGCGATTGCTAACGACTTTTGCCAGAGCGATTCAAGCAAACGCGCTGCCGATATCGAACACACGAAGCGATGGATCGACCGCTATGCGATTCTGGGTGCACCCGTGATTCGTATCTTCGCCGGTGGGCAACCGAAGGGTGAAGAGTGGTCGACAACGCTCAAGCGATGCACCGATTCCATCGATGAAGTTACCCAGTATGCAACCAAGCGTGGAATCTATCTGGGACTGGAGAATCATGGCGGGGTCACATCCACCGCAAGTCAACTGCTGGAAATCGTCCGGAACGTGAAGGGGGACGGTTTTGGGGTGAATCTGGACTCGGGCAATTTCCGCTCAACCAACGATCCCTACTCGGAACTCGAGCAAATCGCCCCCTATGCAGTCAACGCTCAACTCAAGGTTGAAATGTTTCCGGGAGGAAAGAAGGAGTGGACCGACATCCCTCGGGTTCTTCGAATACTTGCGAATTCCGGTTATAGTGGGTTCGTCGCTTTGGAGTACGAAGCGAGCGATCCGCCACTGGAAGCAATCCCTCAGTGGATTGCGAAACTCCAAGCGAGCCTTAAGGAATTGCAGGGCTAAGGAACCGTTCGGATCATGCCATCTTCATTATCGGAAAGCCAGCAATGGCAGGAGTCTGCGGCCCAAGGGATCCCTTCTCTAGGAATTGTCGAGACGAATTCTTGGACATCTGCGATGGTGGCATGCGACACGATGGCCAAGTCAGCACGGGTCGCGGTCGTACAGGCCGAATGGAATGACATGCTAGGAGCGGTGATCAAAGTTGTCGGCATGCCGAGCGATGTCAGCACCGCCGTTGAAGCGGGGGCGAGAGCCGCCGACTCCATGAAGCAATTGCGATCCTCCGTTTGGCTCCATCGTCCCGATCCCGACGCGCTGCGAGCCATCATCAGCCCACCGGAATACAACGTTCTCATCGAACAGTCAGTCGTTAAGCAACCCGTATCGGAGTCAGAACTCATGAGCAATTCATCGGCATCGGGCTTGGCCCTAGGCTTCATCGAAACCCAAGGCTTCACCGCCGTATTCGAGGCGATCGATACGGCCTGCAAAAGCGCCGCGGTTGAAGTTGTAGGCAAAGAAAAACTAGGTGGTGGTTACGTCACGGTCGTGATTCGAGGCGACGTGGCAGCGGTCAACGCAGCGGTCGAAGCGGCCAAGCCCAAGATCGAGGGTCTCGGTAAATTGATCGCTTGTCACGTCATCGCAAGACCCAGCCCGGCGGCGCTGAGTTTGCTCCCCAAGTAGACCGCCTGCCGTAAGTCTTGCTATAAGTCCATCGCGCTGAACAAACACTTCTGTAGACAAGATAGCCAAGATAGCGCCGCCTTTCCCAATGAGAATCACAAATGGCTGAACTTCGATTTACCAAAATGCATGGGGCAGGTAACGATTACGTTTACCTGAACGGCTTCGACCAAACACTGCCAGCCGACTTGGAGCGCCTCGCGATCGCAATGTCGCATCGACGTTTCGGAGTTGGTGCCGATGGTGTAATCGTGATTCTGCCGACTCCCAATGCGGATGCCCAAATGCGGATGTTCAATGCCGATGGAAGCGAATCGGAAATGTGCGGAAACGGCATACGATGCGTCGCCAAACTGGTGCATGACCACGGGATCGCAAAGAAACATGCTTTGGTGATCGAGACCGGTGCAGGGTTGCTGAATCTTGCATTGCAAATCGAGGGTGGCAAAGTTTCGCTTGTCACGGTCGACATGGGCAAACCAAGGTTGCTTGCCAAAGATATCCCGACGCTACTCTGCGGACCGGACGAGCAAGTGGTAGATCATCGCATCGACATTCGTGGCCACACCTTGTTTGCGACTTGCGTATCCATGGGGAATCCGCATTGCGTCATCTTCGTTCCCGAAGCAACCGATGAGTTGGTTTTAGGTTGTGGACCACTCATCGAGAAAGATGAACGCTTTCCTCGACGAACCAATGTCGAATTTGTCGAGGTGCTTTCCAAGGGTGAAGTTCGGCAACGCACGTGGGAACGAGGTTCCGGTGAGACATGGGCCTGCGGCACGGGCGCGAGCGCCGTTTGTGTCGCGGGGGTCCTGACAGGAAGAACCGATCGCACCATTCTCAACCATCTGCTCGGTGGCGATTTGCGACTTCGATGGGAAGAGTCGAGCAGCCACCTATTCATGACCGGACCGGCCACCGAAGTCTTTCAGGGTACTTACTCGTACCCGTCGAACTGAGGTGTTGGCGAGAGGAAGTCGGTTGAGAAATCGGGATGGGTTGTAAAGCCACTACGGGATCAATGCGAAGAGGGATCCATTGGAAACGCACAATTCTCTGATGCATAGCACGAAGCGAATATTGTTGCGATCTGTTGCTCAGGCGCTCGGAGTTTCGATCAAAGGGTTGGTCGCCACGTTGGATAAACGCATCGTCGACTACGAAACGAACTGCGATGCTTCGCTACAAGAGTTCCAGGGGCAAGTTATTTACGTGTTGTGGCACGAGTACTTCCTCCTTCCTACAGCGATGACCGGCGGTTGCAATTTGACCCTGCTGATCGGCACGCATCCCGATGCTGATTGGCTGGGTGAGATAGCGCGTTCCTTCGGCTTTGACACCGTGCGAGGTTCTTCGAACAAGGGAGGGATCAAAGCAATACTCAAATACACTCGCGAGCACCGGGACACGAGCCTCGTCATGACTCCCGATGGGCCGAGAGGACCACGACGTGTTCTCTCCCCGGGTTGCATCCAGTTGGCATCGTTTCTGCAGATCCCGATTGTGCCGACAGGGATAGGTTACGATCGACCTCGAAGATATCCATCCTGGGATCGTTTTGCAATTCCGAGGATAGGGTCGCGGATTCGTTTCGTCCTTGGCCCTCGAGTTCATATTCCCAGAAAACTAAGTGATGCGCAAGTTGCTCTGTGGCGAGAATATGTGGAATCGATGTTGCATCGGCTCAGCGATGAAGCAGAGAGCTGGGCGTTGGATGGCATCCCCAGAGAGAGGGAACGAGGAATGTATCCTGCTCCGTATGCGTCGGTCGTTAGAACCAGTTCCCTAGGGTTGGTCACATGACAGGCTTTCTTTGGGGCAATGAATCCGATGCATTCTTTGAGGGTTCCCCCAACAATAAAGAGGGAGAACGAGAGTCTCCGCCTGGACGTGAGCAAGAAAACCCTCTCACCGTTACGCAGGTTAACGCATGGATCAAGAGGATTCTCGATCGCGGTTTATCGACATTCTGGCTGGCTGGAGAAATCGGCAGTATCACTCGATCGGGTGCGGGTCACGTTTACCTGACGCTCAAAGACGAAAGCAATCAAATCAGCGCAGTGATCTGGAAGTCGACTTGGGAAAAATGCCGCTTTGAAATCAAGGAAGGACTCGCCGTCCTTTGCATGGGCAAGATCGATGTCTACGGACCCCGCGGTTCCTATCAGGTCGTAGTACAGAAAATCGAACCGCAAGGAGTCGGAGCCTTGCAGATCGCATTTCGAAAACTCCACGCCAAACTCGAAGCCGAGGGTTTGTTCCGCCCCGAAGGCAAACGTCCACTCCCAAACTTTCCAACACGCATCGGCTTTGTCACTAGTCCTCACGGTGCAGCAATCCATGATTTCCTCGAAGTGCTCCGGCGGCGATGGCCGTCGACCGATGTGCTTGTGATCCCTGCCAAGGTCCAAGGGGCGGGCGCTGCCGAACAAATCGCACGCGGAATCGAACTCGCAGGACGCATTCATCCTCCCCTCGATGTTCTCATTGTTGGGCGAGGGGGCGGGTCGATTGAAGACCTGTGGTGCTTCAATGAGGAAATTGTGGTAAGAGCCTTGGCCGCATCACCTATCCCTACAGTTTCTGCAGTGGGACATGAAATCGATGTGACCCTGAGCGATCTGGCAGCGGATGTTCGAGCTTTGACGCCGAGCGAAGCAGCGGAACGTGTGGTACCCAATCGAGACGAACTGGCCGACGTGCTACACAATGTTCGGCACAGACTGCGCACTCTTCTGTTGCATAAAGTGCGAGACTTAGAAACGCGGCTACGAGGTATCGCTACGCGACCGGTCATCGAATTCCCGAGCCAAATGTTCGATACCTCAGCTCAGAAGCTCGATGAGATCGAACGGCGACTCAGGGACGGTACAGCTCGGAAAATGGAATCCATGGACCGCGCGTTTGAGAACGCAACGGCTCGTCTGGAATCACTCAGTCCGATTCGTACTCTTGCACGCGGTTACTCATTCACGACCGACCCAAACAGCGGTCGGGTACTGCTGACCGCATCGGAAATACAAACCGGACAAATCATCCAGACGACTTTCGCTGCCGGTTCTGTTCAAAGCCAAGTTCTTTCGGTCCAGCCGCAGGCGTCAGCCGCGGATTCGAAACGCCGATGACGCGAGCGGCTGACCGGTACAAGAAACCAAAAGGCATGGACAGTTCGGATGGCAAGATCTGCAAAGCAATAGGTTGAGATGCATTCGTCGCGTTATCCTACTTGCCGTTGCAAAGGGAGAACGCTTGCGGCGAATTCCCGCAAGCTTCCCTTGGGCTTGACCGTCTGAGACGCGACTAGTCGCGGACGAGCCGCGCTTCCAGACGATTGATCAACCGACAACGGGTCGTCAGCTAGCTCGATCAGCAATTCGCCTCGAGTGATTTTGACATCCTTGGGGGCTTCGATCCCGATCGTCACCCGATTTCCACTCACCTTGGAGACCACCAAAGTAATTTGATCGCCGATGACGATCCGTTCGCCTTCTTTTCGACTTAGTACTAGCATTTTCTCGTCCTCCTTGAATTTGATTCCCTTGAAAGGGTCGATAGCAAAACACTCTATTAGCGAACGGCTTGATAACTTGGCCTATCCAAGCTGACCTTTCCGATCACCTATCTCATAACGGCAGCAAAAACGGTTCCATTAGGCGCACTTCCGAAAATATTTCTTCATTCGACCGGTTTCGCTGAAGTTTCTTCGTCATGACCTGAGTTAGGTTTGGTAAAAACCGGCAGGGTGTGCAAAAAACTTCCGGTTTTTTCAAAACGAGACTCAATTCGCGACATGTCGACTGGATGTCATCCCGTCAACTCCATCACTATCCGTCGCGATTTGACACGTTCGGTCACTCCAAATCGTGGTGCCAAAAAAACTTCGGTTGCTAGCAATTCTTAACCCCTGGCTCATTCGAAGCACCATGACTTAAGATAAGCCTTGGTCGAGTTGCACATTCAAGGCTCGTTGGGGCCTGGGGTTCGGCTGAATCTGATCGCTTCCCTCTCCAACAGAAAAATAGGACTTCCCATGCCAAGAAGTTGTCTCTCTTTTGCGATGTACTTGGCAGTGAGCATGGTTGGATTGCTCACCTACCAAACAGTAGCGTTGGCAGCCGAGCCCAAGCGCATCGTATTGATTGCTGGCAAACCTTCCCACCCACCTCGGATGCACGAGTTCAATGCCGGGGTTCAGTTGCTGGCAAAATGCATGAAGACCTTTGACGAACAAAACGGTGATGTAGCGTTGGATGTTCAATTTGTTTTGAACGGATGGCCGAAGGACGAGAAACTCCTAACACAAGCAGATGCCGTGATCTTTTATATGGATGGTGGTGGCGGTCACGAGGTGGTTCAAGAGTCGGGGCGTCGAATGAAATTGATTGAGGAACTCGCGTTGAAAGGAGTCGGCATCGGTTGCATGCACTATGCGGTAGAAGTGGTTCCGAACCAAGCAGGGAGGGAGTTCCAGCGTTGGATCGGTGGGCACTACGAACACATGTTCAGTTGCAATCCGATTTGGGAGCCGACCTTTTCGAGTCTGCCCGAACACCCGATCACGCGAGGAGTGAAGCCGTTTCAGGTCAAGGACGAATGGTATTTCAACATGCGGTTCATCAATCAACTGTCTGGCAATGAAGAAGCAAACACAGACGCGGGTCGGTTTACTCCTATCATGGTGGCATCTCCATCGGATGATGTGCGCGATGGTCCCTATGTGTATCCCGCTGGCCCCTATCCGCATATTGAAGCCAATAAGGGTCGCGCCGAGACCATGATGTGGGCGATTGAGCGGACCGATGGTGGCCGTGGCTTTGGCTTTACCGGCGGTCATTTTCACGACAATTGGGGCAACGACAATTTCCGCAAGACAATTCTCAATGCTTGCCTTTGGCTGGCCAAGGTGGAGGTCCCTTCCACAGGCGTGGAATCGCAAGTTAGCGAAGTAGAATTGAACTCTCATTTAGACCCCAAAAAATAGGTGGTCAGCATGTTGTACCATTTGCCCCTCAACGCGATGCGTTTTGGGGTTATATTCATCAGTCACGTCTGTTTCCGTTCCTCTTGGCTCTGGCAAGGTTTTCCAACACATGATTCATGAAGTTTCCGGCGACATCCTTTTGTCGAAAGCCCACGCTATAGCACACGGAATAGCTCCCAACGATCACTTTGATTCAGGATTGGCGTTAGCGCTCCGGGAACGATGGCCCTCGATGGCCAAGGATTTCCGGCACTACAGTCACAACACCCATCCAAAACCCGGCGAGATCTGGATGTGGAGTGGGGTTGGCGATGCGCACATCATTTGCTTGCTGACTCAGGAAGGAGACCACGCCCACGGTGCTCGACCAGGTCGAGCTACCCTCTCGAATCTCGCTCATTGCTTGCAACGCGCGTGTTTCCTTGTGGAAAAGGAGAAGATTCGCAGCCTGGCTCTGCCCGCAATCGCGACAGGTGTAGGTGGATTGGCTTGGAAGGATGTCAAGCCTGTGGTTTGGGAAAAACTGAGCGGTCTTGCCATCCCTGTTTTTGTTTACAGCACGTACCATTCAGGAGTCGCAGCCAGTGAGCCGGGGGCATAACGCCCGACATAATGTCTGATGCAAAACCGTCTGATGCAGAACCGTCTGATCCAGAACCGTCTGATCCAGAACCGTCTGATCCAGAACTGTCTGATCCAGAACCGAGCGATCGGCATACAACGGGGGCGATGCACAATCAGCTAGGCGACGAATACTGGATGCGTGGGGCGTTGGATTTGGCGATTCGGGGCTCAGGGCGGGTTGAGCCTAATCCCATGGTCGGTTGCTTGGTTGTGTGTGACGGTCGCGAAATTGGCCAGGGATGGCATCAGCGGTTTGGTGGTCCGCATGCAGAAGTGAACGCCTTATCGGCACTAACACCGGAACAGATCGGTCGATCTGATCTGTACGTAACGCTCGAGCCATGTGCGCATCACGGTAAAACTCCTCCCTGCTTGGATCTGCTCTTGAAACTGCAGCCCAAGCGTGTAATCGTCGCAATGCTGGATCCCTTTCCCGAGGTTTCTGGACGAGGGGTCTCAGGGCTTCGGGCAGCAGGCATTCGAGTCGATGTCGGTTGTCTTGAAGCCGAGGCTCGACATGTCAATGCGCCCTACTTGAAACGCCTTGAGACAGGTTTGCCTTGGGTGATCGCAAAGTGGGCAATGACACTCGACGGTGCTATCGCGACCGAAACAGGCGATTCCAAATGGATTACCGGCGAGGTTGCAAGACAGCGTGCTCATGAGTTGAGGTCGCGTGTCGATGCGATTGTGGTCGGTAGCGAAACCGTGCTAAAGGATGATCCATTGCTCACTGCTCGATTACCTTCGGGTATTGAAATACCGAGGGTCGCCAAGAGGATTGTGATCGACCGGCGAATGCGAATTCCGGTTGCGTCGCAATTGGTTCGAACCGCCAGCGCGATCCGATTATGTCTGGTCACCACTCAAGAGGAGGTCGAAGCACAATCTGGTAAAGCCAATCAACTGATGCGGTTAGGTGTTGAAATCCTGGCTTTACCGCAGGATGAGAAGTTGGGCGGAATAGGTGGATGGTTGCGGCATCTAGGTCAGCAGGGTGCCACCAACGTGCTGGTGGAAGGCGGGGGTTCGTTGCTTGGCTCCCTTTTCGATGGCGGTTGGGTAGATCAGGTCGATTGCTTCATCGCTCCTCGCATCCTCGGTAGCGCACGGGCTGCGAGGCCGGTTGCGGGCGAGGGGAGTCTTTGGGTCAGCCGCGCTCAGCAACTTGAACGAGTTCATGTGGAAGTGTGTGGCGTGGACATACACATACAGGGTTGTTTTCCGCGAAAGCGTCCGCCTACAGATCATTCTTTAGGTTCGGAATCACCCTAGAAAAGATTCCCCACGTGGCAGGTTCCTCAGAAACCGTTTGGCCCGAGGGATGACAGGAACTCGAAACTTTGAGGGCATGCTTGACAGCGGGGGCGGCCTGGAGTTGTAATGTTAACGTCTGTTGAAGGTCGTTGAGCGTCTTTGGCAGGGCTGTTTTTGTTTCGGGTTGACAAACCCCAACTTATTGGATTCGAGGAAGTAGACATGCGTACGAGATTTTTGTTGTGCTTGTGCTTGGCAGCCATGCCTTTGGCGTTGGTGGGTTGTGACGGGGGTGGCGGCAATGTTGTTGGTACAGGATCTAAGGAACCGCCACCAGACGTGAAGGCTCGGATTGAAGAGCAGAACAAGATGTATCAAAAGATTCAAGAAGAGTCATTGAAGAACCCCCCGGGATCGGGTAACGCCCCTGCTCCTGGTGGCGGCTGATACGACCGGTTCGTCGCCGCTGTCTTCTGGAAAAACTAGAAATTTGAAGCTAGTAAGAAGGCTTCCGAGTTGCCTCGGGAGCCTTTTTCCACAGAAAGGATGTTTATGCCCGCGGATGGAACTCTTGATGGATACGTTTCAGTTTTCCTGTTTGTACCTGAGTGTAAATCTGGGTTGTTTGGATACTTGCATGGCCGAGCATCTCTTGGATCAACCGCAGATCCGCGCCTCCTGCCAATAAATGTGTCGCAAAAGAATGCCGCAACGTATGGGGCGTGGCTTCCTCAGTAATCCCAACTCTCTTCGCGTAACGCTTTACCAACTCCCAGATCGCCTCACGCCGCAAGCGTTGTCCCGTGCGGGACAGTATTAGCCATGGGGGTTCGTTGTCTGCGTTGCGATCGACCAAAAGCGGTCGCTCATCGTTAACGTAGGAATTGATCGACTCAACAGCTCGATCTCCCAACGGCACCACACGCTGCTTGCTTCCTTTACCTTCAGCCAAGCAAAATCTTTCGTGGAGGTGAACATTGGACGTCGCTAGATCGCAAATCTCCGATACACGACATCCCGTCGCGTACATCAATTCCAAGATCGCTCGATCCCTTCTCCACATGGGATCACCCGGTTCGGGGGCTTCGAGAAACCGATCGATTTGCGATATGCTCAGAACGAACGGTACTCGCTGCCAGATCTTCGGGGATGTCAGCAAGTCCGCGGGGTTATCGACGACCGCCGATTCGAGTTGTAGAAACTTGAAAAACATTCGGAGCGACACGACATGTCTCGAGATCGACGAAGCGGCTAATTCCTGCTCCTTGAGCCAAGACAAGTAGTCCGTCAAATCCTGGATCGTCAACTGCGACAGGTTTCGGTTTCCTAACCACGTAGTAAAGTGCTCCAAATCCCGGTCGTAAGCTGAGATCGAATTCGCGGCTAGATGGCATTCGGTCCTCAAGTACACCAGGAAACGGTCCCGCCATCCCGCCGTTGTTTCGACGGGTTGTACCGTATCCGATTTTCCCAACCGAAACTGCCTTAACTTGCTCTTACCCAAGATTCCAATCCGTTGCTCGTAATAACTGGGTCATCCCACACATCGACTTTCTACCAGGGTTGCATTCTCCCATCCTTTGCTGCATGATTCAGTTCACGCACACCATAAGCTTACCAGATTTCTCGTTGTGCTCATCGTATTTCAGGAGAGGATGCTCATGAAGATACTTGTCGTGGGTGGGGCAGGATACGTCGGATCGCACACGGTAAAGTTGCTGTCTGCACAGGGGCACGATGTCTGGGTGTACGACAATCTTTCCCGCGGCCATGCAAAAAGCACCCGTCCCGATCGATTGATACAGGGGAATCTTACCGATCGACCTCTGTTGATGAAGGTCTTAATGGAAAAAGAGATTGAAGCGGTCATGCACTTTGCCGCGTTTGCATTGGTTGGTGAATCCGTGCAGCATCCTGCCATGTATTACCAGAACAACGTCGTCGCCAGTTTGGAGCTGCTCGAAGCAATGCGGGCCGTGGGAGTGTGGCGATTCGTTTTTTCAAGCACCACCGCAACGTATGGGCAACCCGATATCATTCCCATCCCAGAAACGGTGCCTCAGAATCCGATCAATCCGTATGGATTCACTAAACTAGTCGTGGAGCGGGCACTTCGGGATTATGCGCACGCCTACGGTTTTGGTTCCGCAGCCCTTCGCTATTTCAACGCATCGGGCGCTTCACCCGATGGCTCGATCGGTGAAGACCACGACCCCGAGAGCCACTTGATCCCAATCGTTCTCCAAGTTGCTTTGGGGCAGCGAGAGGCGATACATGTATTCGGAAATGATTATCCGACACCCGATGGCACTTGTATTCGCGATTACATCCACGTCGATGATTTGGCAACTGCCCACGTTGCAGCACTCGAACGATTAGAACCCAGTAAAGTGATGGAGATGAACTTGGGTACCGGAGTAGGACAAAGTGTCCTTCAAGTCATCGAAGCGTGCCGAAAAGTTACCGGGCACTCGATCCCGATCGTGAACGCCCCCCGGCGACCGGGTGATCCTGCATGTTTAGTCGCCGACAGTAGTCTTGCACAGCGTACACTCGATTGGAAACCGCAATACACATCCATCGACAGTATCGTACAAACCGCCTGGCGTTGGCACGTCACCCATCCGAGAGGATACAAGACCTAGGCGCACGGAATACCCATGCAAGACATCATCATCGAGAAGCCCTATCAGTTTATCCCACCTCATCGAGGGCGCTGGTTCCCATCGTTGATGATGAAGACGGGGCTCGTCCCTTGGTACCTCCGTCGATTCGAAGGGGTCGTCTCATGTCGACTCGAAGGAGTTGACCATTTCCGTGAATCGCAGCGGCGCGGGTACGGTGTGTTATTGACACCCAATCATTGTCGATACGCCGACCCGGTCGTCCTCTACTACCTCGCGAGAGAAGCGGAGGTATTGATGTATGCGATGGCCAGTTGGCACCTGTTTCACCAAAGCCGACTGCAGAGTTGGGCGATTCGAACCATGGGAGCCTTCAGCGTCTATCGAGAAGGCATGGATCGACAAGCTCTGGATCTTGCGGTGGACGTGCTAAGCAGCAGCGAAAGACCGTTGGTCGTTTTCCCAGAAGGGGCTGTTTTCCGCACCAATGATCTGCTGCAACCATTGCTGGATGGCGTTTCGTTCATGGCTCGATCGGCCGCGAAGCGACGCGTAAAAGAAGGGAACGACAAGCCGGTGGTGATTCATCCCGTAGCAATCAAATACGTTTTTAAAGGAGATCTCCAAAAGGCTGTGGCACGCACCCTGGATAGCCTGGAAAAGCGGTTGACTTGGACGAATCTCAAGGGAGCACCGATCCTGACGCGTATTCATCGAGTCACGATGGCGATGCTAAGCCTCAAAGAAATCGAATATCTCGGCTCGCCACAAAGCGGAACGATCATCGAACGCCAGCAACGTTTGGTCGACCACTTGCTCGAACCCATCGAGACCGAATGGTTGGGCAAGAGCACCAGCGGAGCTTTGATTCCCCGTATCAAGGCGCTTCGAACAAAAATCGTACCTGAGCTAACAACCGGAGAATTACCCACTTCGGAGCGGGACAGACGATGGAAACATCTCGAGCGTATCTACTTGGCACAGCAGGTGGCATCCTATCCACCCGATTATCTTTCAGCTCCTACGACAGATACCCGTATCCTCGAGACGGTTGAAAGATTGGAAGAGGATCTCACCGACCGCGCTGAGGTTCACGGGCCGCTGGAAGTTGTCTTGAGAATCGGCGAAGCAATTCCGGTACCCGCAGACCGTCCTCCTCGCGGTGAAGAGGATCCGATTATGAAGAGTCTTCGCGAAGTGCTGCAGAGCATGCTCGATGAACTCTCTGATGAGTCTCGAAGAGTCGACCTTTAGGCCAACTCGTCGACAAAGTCTGCCACGATCCCCAACCCGCGTTCATAGAGAAACTCGCAAGCCAAGCGAGCGAAGATGAACATCCATTCGGTCAGCAAAGGTACCGAACTGAAGCACTCAGCCACCTCTTTCCTAAGCGCAGTCAAATCGCATTCGCCTCGAAGTTTATTTCGCTCCCGATAAACGACCGGCCAAACGGCCGCCCAGGTGCGGCGCATCCATGGATTCAGCCCGACTTCGTTCGTGACTAAGATCGATCGATGCCAAGCGTAAAGCGATTCGACAGATCTCATCCAGCTGGGATCCATCGGCGGAAATAGTAGCTTAGGGGGTGTTTTGAAATTTCCGTTGGCGAATGCCAACGAGTCTAGCATCGCAGATTCCATGACATCCCAAGTCGGCCTGAGTGTTTGGAGGATCTCAGTGGGCTGCAAGGTCAACCAGTCGGGCTGTTCAAACTGAATGCACCAAGAGTCGTTATTCCATCGTGCTGTGCAGGGAACTCGCACTGCGGTGGAGTTCGGAATCGCGTGAACATTGAGTCCCTTTCCTAGACGCACTGCTTCGCGACGAAGCAGATTCGTCCAATCGGAAAGCGTGACCTCGGCAATCCAGGATTGCTCCGATGGGATGAAGCCGAGCAAAGCTAAAAATTCATCGACTCGAGTCAAACGAGGAACGGGAACGCTCGGCGAGAAGCGAAAAGATTCGTCTTCTTGGAATCGAAAAAGGGATTGTCTTAGAGGTATTTGCTCGAATAGAGGTACCAAGCCCTGGCTTGCTCCGTAATCCCACAATCTTTGGGCTGCCTCGAGTTGACCAGTGCCGGGCGTCGCGGCCGCGACAAGGGCAATATCACTCATCCAGGGTCGAATACGCCGAGCAGCAGCGTTTTCGGAGGCCAACATGAGAGCCTGAAGCCAATTGACTGTGAATCCAACTTGAGTCATCCGAGTAGACCAGCTTTCCATGCGAGTGTCAAAGTTTTCCGATTCTAACGGATGAGAGCGATTCGACGTAGGATCTCCTTCCCTCGGTTCAATTGATTTTCCGAACGTTTCGCACCATAATTGCGACGCTGTCGCGATTTTTGCAGACCGCGAGCCCCACTACCCATTCCAGAACCGAGTCTACGTTTGGCCGTCTTGTCGAGTGCTGAAATAAGAAAACGCTCCCTGAACGAGCCCTCGCCGACTTCTCCCTGGTGCCGATTGACTGGCCAAACCATCGCGCTGGTCGCTAAGCTCGTCAGTGGATTCACGGTTCGCTGGATCGGTTCACAGCCAGATACCTGCCAACGCATTTACTTTGCCAACCATACCAGTCACCTCGATGCGGTAGTGTTGTGGGCGTCGCTTCCAGGCCCCCTGCGCCAGTTCACTCGGCCTGTCGCTGCCCAGGATTACTGGGGGCAGAGCCCTTACCGAAGGTTCTTGGCCAGATCCTTCAATGCGATTCTGATCGATCGCAAGGAAATCAAAGTGCACCAGAGTCCCGTCGACCTAATGTTGCGCGAGATTGGTGATTTATATTCACTGATTGTCTTTCCCGAAGGAAGCCGGGCGGCCGATGGCGAAATGGGTGAGTTCAAAAGCGGTCTCTACTATTTGGCCAAGAAGCGACCCGATCTCGAACTGTTGCCAGTCTACATGGACAACATGAATCGAATACTTCCCCGGGGGGAGTTCGTCCCTGTTCCTCTACTGAGCTCCATTTCTATCGGAGCCCCGATCTATTTGGAGAAAGGAGAGAGCAAAATCGACTTCCTTTCACGGGCTCAACGATGCATCAAAATACTCAAAGAACGCTAGGCAACCCTCGATGACTTATTTCTCCACGGTGCAGAAATCCCGCGCAAGCATGCGTTCAATATACAGGGGCTGTAGGATTCTCGTTGTCTTCGCAGGGCTGCTCGGGCTGAACGCATGCACTCCGAATCCTCCTAAAAGTAATATCGCTAAACCGGTAAAAGTTGATGCAGAGGCAAGTGAGCCGGAACAGGAAAACTTCGCTCGGAGTACCACATTCCATCCTACTCGCGAGAACACCGACCGTCCGAACGCCCCTAATCCCGATGGCATGGTATGGATCCCAGGTGGCGAGTTCTCGATGGGTAGCGACCACGCGAGTGAATCGCTTTGTGGACTGCCGGGCGTGACGCGCGATGCCGGTCCGATCCATCGGGTTTACGTCGATGGTTTTTGGATGGACGAGACGGAGGTCACCAACTCCCAGTTTCGAAAGTTCGTGGATGAAACAGGTTATATCACGGTTGCGGAGATGAAGCCGACGGCGGAGGAGTTCCCCGGCGCTCCCGAAGAAAACCTCGTCGCTGGTTCCACCGTCTTTGCTCCCACTCCTACCGCTGTTCCCTTTGATAACTACTTTCAATGGTGGAGCTACATCCATGGGGCGGACTGGCGACATCCAACAGGACCAGCTAGCTCGATCGATGGAAAAGACGATTACCCCGTCGTACAAGTATGCTACGAAGATGCAAAAGCCTACGCGAAATGGGCAGGCAAACGGCTACCCACAGAAGCCGAATGGGAGTTCGCTGCACGTGGAGGCAAGTCGGGACAACTCTATGTTTGGGGCAATGAATTGCTCTCAGATGGAAAGTATCAAGCGAACATCTACCAAGGAAGATTTCCTATACAAGGCGGAGATAGCGGCGCGGACGGATTCGTAGGAATAGCACCGATTCGGCAGTACCAATCCAACCCCTATGGATTGTACGACATGGGAGGAAACGTTTGGGAATGGGTCAGCGATTGGTATCGCCCCGATTATTATGCCCGCCTGCATTCCACCGGCAAAGTCACACGCAATCCGCAGGGGCCTGACGAATCCCTCGATCCTAGGGAACCTGATCAGAAAAAACGTGTTCATCGAGGCGGTTCGTTCCTGTGCAGCGATCTTTACTGCACTCGCTACCTAGTCGGGACTCGTGGCAATGGAGAAGTACGAACGGCAAGCAACCACTGCGGGTTTCGCTGCGTAAAGGACCGTAAACCAGAACCTAGCGATCAAAAGATTCGATAATCAACCTGCGATAATCTGCTATTACATGCGTCGAGCAAACGTTTCGTCTTTCCTGCAACCCGTTGTGGTTTTTCTTGCGAGGTTCTATCAGCTATGACCCATCATCTATCGAATACTCCCCGTCGTCATTTTTTGGGTGCATCTGCGGGAATGATCGCAGGCGCATGCTTGGCTTACGCTCGTATGCCCGAACTGTGGGGAGCACCCAAGAAAACTGAACTGAAACTCGGATTGGTTACCTACCAATGGGGCAAGGAGTGGGATTTGCCAAGCGTCATCAAAAACTGTGCGGAAGCCGGATTCGGAGGCGTGGAACTGCGAAGCACTCACAAGCACGGTGTGGAGATCGCGCTCAATGCCGAACGACGGACCGAAGTGCGCAAACGATTTGCTGATTCACCGGTGACGTTCGTCGGACTCGGTTCGGCTTGCGAATACCACGCAGTCGACCAAGGCGTCGTGCAGCGCAATATCGATGAGACCAAGGGTTGGATCGATCTGTGTCGCGATCTCGGAGGCGGAGGGGTCAAGGTTCGACCGAACGGGCTGCCAAAGGATATCCCGGTCGAGAAGACTTTGGAACAGATCGGCAAGTCCCTAAACATCGTTGGTCGATACGCTGCAGATCACGGAGTGCAAATCCGAGTCGAAGTACATGGCTCAGGCACGCAAGAGATCCCGAATATGAAGACCATCATGGATATCGCGGATCATCCGAGCGTCGTCGTATGCTGGAATTGCAATCCCACGGATCTCAAAGGGGAAGGCTTCGCCGCGAACTACAAGATGCTCGAGAATCGCATGGGAACGATTCACATCCATGATTTGCGACCAGGCAAAGTCGATTACCCATGGGAGGATCTGTTCGAACGATTGCGGCAATGCACAGCAGGCGGCTTCACTGGATGGTGCTTGCTCGAGGACGGGAACGTACCCTCCGATATCGTGACCGCGATGAAGGAAAACCGAGCGATCTTCGAGCGACTGAAAAAATAGGAAACTTATCCGGAGCCAAAAAAACGCGGCTGACGCCATGGAGGCTGATGGATTCAGGATGGGCTCTTGATGAGCAGACGCAGTTTGCCTTGAGCATCGACCGAATAAGGGACCCATGCTAACGCGATAAGCTTGATCTTCGTGTCCGATTTGCGAATCGGGATCTCCGATTCCTCGAGCCTCAGATTCTCGATCGAGTATTGGCTTTCGATCGCATCGAGTTCCTGTTGGCACTCCCTCTCCATGGCGTTCTTTTGTAAGACGAGATTCTCAAGTGTTTCCTGAGCTCGCGATACATCGTTGCTCTGACCCGATCCGGTCAAGTCGCGAACGGCACTGGATGGCATGGATCGCCGTCGTCCACCGAGAAGGGATCCGAGAATCGAGGTTCCGAGATTGACCAAGCCATCGAGCCGCTTGGCTTTCGCTTCTTCGATGGAACGATCCAATCGCTGTTGAGCTGCGGCGACTTTGATTTCAAACGTGCCGATCCGCTCCTCGTACTTCGCCCGGACCTTGTCCATCGCTTCATCGCGCGCTTCGCGCGCGAATTCGCCGAGTTCCAATCTCGCTGAGAATTCATCCAGTCCGGGTGTTGCGTTTCGCTTGATTGCCTTACACGAGTAGAGATTCATTTTCTCGTGACGGAAAAGAAACTCCGACAGTTCTTTGTCCCAGCCTTTATAGTTCTTTGCTAGTAGAAGCTCGGCAGGTAGTTCTGCGAAAGCGAACCCATCCACCGGTTGCTTGGTGATTTGCACATCGTCGGGATTGATCCTCAACGCCTGATCCCAAACATGCTCGGGAACCGATTGATCGATCGGAGCGAGGAGCCAATAGTCTTTCCAAATATCGATATTGCCGGTAGCTCGAACAAAGTGGACGCTTGCGGAACCGAGCAGGGCAGGAACGAGGAGAGCGCGGCTGCCGGACGAGACTGCGTAGTCGGGTGCGATGAACCGCTCCTCGATCCCTGCAGAGACGATTGGTCGACCGCCGGTGGGTGCTGCGGTCGGTGTATCGACTTTCGATCCACTATCGGAAGCTATGGGCTTTGCGGCTGAATTGTCATTGCGCAACACGGCGCGTCGCGCATCGGCCATGAGTTTCGAGATTTCTTCGCGAGATAGGGGGCCACGCAGATAGGAAAGAGCAAATCGCGTTTGGAAGATCGTCGGTGCGGAGTCGTTCACGTTGTTCATCAAGAAGACGCGGTTTCCTACGGCCGAGAGCATGCGGTCCATGGCCCCTCGATCGAAGGCCGCACCTCGCTGAAGCGATGCTCCTTGCAAACCTTCGAGCACCCGATCCTTGTCCCGTTGGGTTTGCAGTCGCCCCAGGAACCATGTCCCCATATTCGACAACCCTTTGTAATCCAAATCGACCGGGTTCTGAGTTGCGAGAACGACTCCGAGTCCAAATGCTCGGGCTTGTTTGAGCAACGTCATCATCGGACCTTTGCTCGGTGGTTTGGAATTGGGGGGAAAGTATCCGTAGATCTCATCCATGTACAGGATGGCGCGCAGGGCACTGGTGCCGCGTTGGGTACGCATCCACGAAACGACTTCATTGAGAAGGATCGTGACGAAGAACATCCGCTCCGAATCGTTGAGATGCGCGATCGACAGGATGGAGATCTTGGCCTTGCCTTGCTTGTCGTAGAGGAGATCCTGAATCTGCAGCGATTGACCTTGGAGCCAGCCTGCAAACGAAGGGGATGCAAGGAGATTGTTGAGAGTCATCGACAACTTGATACGATCCGATTTCGGGTAGAAAGACTCCACATCCAGGACACCGATCTTTTGGATCGGAGGAGCTTGGATGCTGCGAATCAGATCTTCCATCGAGAGATCGCGACCATCCTGCCAACTCTTGGCGAGAATGTTGGAAAGGAGGATATGCTCGCGGCTAGTCAGCGGGTCGGCATCGATCCCGAGCAACGCGAGGAGCCCAGATACAGAACTAGAGATTTGATCGCGCAGGATTTCAGCGTCTTGCAAAACCTCTTCGCCAGGCGCATCAAGGCTCTTCAGAACCGTCAACGGGACACCTACAGAGCTACCGGGTGTGTAGATAATTTTCTCAACCGAGTTCAATTGCTCCAAGTAAGTGCGATCATAGCGCCATGCCTCGAGTCCTTTGCGCCACACGTTGGCAGTATTCTCAGCCGCAGCAGCCACGTCGGGGTTGGTATCGCGATCGATCCATGGCTCGAAGTCCTTGGCTTGCAGTTCCGGGAAGGTTAATAGCAGATTGCCGAGATCCCCTTTGGGATCGATGCACAGGACCGGGATGCCATCCAGGGCAGCTTCCTCGATCAAGCTGATGCACAGGCCGGTCTTGCCGCTGCCGGTCATCCCCACACACAGCGCGTGAGTGGTCAAGTCTTTCGACCGATACTGAACCACATCGTCTAGGAGTTGTCGATTCTCCAAATCGAATTTTTTGCCAAGATAAAAACTTCCTGGAATGTTTTCGATCGCAGTCATAGGGGCTCAGTCAGAAAAGCGGGAAAGAAGTGCCGGTGGTTGATCGTTTCCGGAACAGTTTACCCAGATGTGGTTTCAACGTCGACTTGGTCGCGATACCAGTCGTACATGTCGAAAAGAGATTCCCTGAGATTCTCGCCACGGCGTTGTCGGGATTGCTGCCACGACTGTGATTGAGTCACATGGGAGGTGCCGACATTGTCGAAGTCTCGCAAGATGTGGGTAAGAACATGTTGTTCGACCGCGGAATCGATGCGCGTACGCCAGATTTCGGTGAAGCGAAGGGGAAGTGCGTGGGCGGTCGCGAGAATGCGAATACCCCGCGCCCTGGCTCGCGCACGCGTAAACCACTGCAACACCGAGTCCATTTGCTCCCAACCATCAACAACCAGGAGATGCGTATTGGGAACCTGGCGAATCGTCCGCCACCGATAACTCCGTGTCTCCCCGGTTTGAAATCGGACTTGGCAAATCGAACCATTCGATGCGGACAGAGCAGGATGCTGCGCGATGTGCGCGAGGAGCGTCGATTTGCCGGAACCGTGGGGACCAACGATCGCGACTCGCGGGCAAACAGATTGCAGGATCGATTGGACCAGTGAGTCCAACGTCATCGGCGGATGAAAGAAAAACGGAATGGAGCCGGGCTGAAAGTAGCGGGTACAGAAAGGGTTCGTCGCGATGCGATCGCTCATACCGCTTTGGTGATCGTTCCCAAGTAGAACGGCTGCTGGGCCATCAGTTCGGTCCCATCGCTGAAGTAGAAGCGAACTCGGACACACCAAGAAATCTTCAGCAGCGACCCTTCATACGAGAGGGGCGAGTTAGGTAACGGGCACTTTACACCCTGAGCGATCGACCAATCGATCGAAGAGAGGGAATTGCCGGTCAGCCGCTGAAAGAAGTGGACGCCAAGATCCTCGGATCCTTTGCCTTCGGTCACCCAAACGACCGATGCTTCGACCGCCACAATCGAAGCATGATCGACATTCACAACCCGATACTCAAACTCGAGCGTATCATCCGGCATGTAGGTCGGTTGCAAACCCAACAAACGGATCATGACGCAACCGATGCCGGGCTGGGCTGACTTGCTGGATAGACCACTACGGGGAAACTTCGGGAGTACGATGGCCATCGATTTGCCTCTCCGTCGACAACGATCTTCCAATGAATGGCGTTATGGAAGCTCTGAAACGAGTGCATTGCATCGCGAGGGACCGAAAACTGACATTCCATGCGTAATGGGTAACCCCAGTCAATTCGATCCCGTCCGTGGTTCGCGATGACCTGATTAAAGACGATCTGGCGTTCGGTCCTCACATCGGTTCCGAAATGATACGTGCTTTCTTCTTCGCACACCAGTCGCACCGTGATTTTCTTGATCACTAGTCGGCCGTACTGCAGCACCTCGAGCTGATAGGTTTTGCCTGGGATGAGGGGCAAGTCCTCGACCTCGACCGTGGTCGACCCGATCCCTAACGTTCGAATAAACGACCGAAAGAACAACTGAGTGGAGCGAACCGCAACATAAATCCCAGGTACGAGCAGAATCAGGAGCCTGTAGGGAACCGAGGAACGAAAGAGGCTTTCGATCGCGAAGACAACGAAGATCGCGATCATGGCGTTCCAGGCCATGGCAAAAATTCCCATCGCGACCAGGGCATCGTTCTCAGGAATCTGGCTCGGGAGGCGGAAAGCTAGCTTAGCGCCAGGGCTATCGGTGAACAATTGCAAGTCGGGAACCGTGGGGGGGAGTGCCTTCTTATTCTTGCGAACCATGGGCTCTGGAACGATGCCGCGTTTGGCGATCACTTCGCGATGTTCGTCACTGGTAACAACTTTGAGCACTCGATACCAGAACCCGACCGTTCCGATCACGATGAAGGAGATCGCAACCAGGAAGAATAACCAGAACCCGTATCCGATACGAATCATCTGAGTCTTGGGGGACATCAGTTGCCAAGCCACGAGAGTGGTCGCGGACAGAACGCCGACCAAAAAGAAAGCTGCGAAGAATGACGCTTCGCCGAGGGAGCCGATGAACCACCAGCCGGTCATGCGTCCTCCTCGTTTCTTCCCCCACAACCGAAATTTCGCACGCCACTTGGTCTTCATGGCAAGCAGTTTACCAGGGAGAAAGAACTTATGCAGGAGGACATTGTCAGACTCAGCTTAAGCGATGGGTCCCATCCTGCGGGAAGCTAGCCCAGCAGGATTGACTTTCGGAACCGCACGTCTCGTGAGAAACTACTCCTCGAGTAGCGTCTTGACCATAGCCTCGATCTCTTCGGCGTTCTTGCTTCCCGAGCCGATTTTGACCAAACGCACCATCCCTTGCTTATCGAGCAATGCGACGTGAGGGATGCCGGTGACGAGGTACTCGGATTGCATCTTGCTGTTCTCAGGGGTAAGCATGGTGCGGTGGGTCAATTCATATTTCGCGATGAATTTTTCGAGCATTGCCATTTCATCTTCGAGTGAGACGGGGTCTTTGGAGCGTGAAGCGTTGGAGGTCGCTTCGTCCCAACTGAAGTTGTATTGGCGCGTTACACCGATAATGGTCAGCCCCTTTGGACCATATTCCGCATCAAGATGTTTCAGATGTGGGAAAGTTTGGATACAGGGTCCACACCAGACGGCCCAGAAATCGAGCAATACGACTTTCCCTTTAAGGCTCTCGAGAGTCTCCGGTTCGCCGTTCACCCATTCCAAAGGATCGATGGCTGGGGCGGGTTGGCCTATCATCTTCACTAAGGCTCTTGCACTCTCGATGGACTTGCTCATCCGTTCCGCATTCTTCGCAAAGTTCTCGCGAACGCGATTGAAGTTCGCATCCTCCGACTCGATAGACTCGATGAATGCCATCGCTGAGTTGAGCGTATCACCGGCGAGGTCCGGGGCGGTGCGTGCATTTCGAGACACGAAACTGGAGACCGCCATCGTATAGGAGGCAAAAACAGGAACTGAAGGCGACTCCTTCAGTTGCGATTGCGCGAGCGTCTGTAGTTTGTCGAACAAAGGCTGGGATTCTTTTTCATCCGACACAGCAAGCAGATCGTTCCAAAGGTCGATCATCGTTTTGGCGTTGGCTTTTGGATCGGACTGGTTGGCGTAGAGTTTCTCGCACTTGGCCACAAACTCGAGGAGTTTGTTCTTGGCTTGTTCCGCCGCTTCTTTGTTCGGGGTATTGAGTTTCGTGCGCATCAACTGCGCATAAGAAACGTGCAGATCGGAGAGCTTGTCTGTATCTAGTTTTGCTTCGAGAGTGGACAAGCTCTTTTCGATCCACTGTTCAGCTTTCTCAGGCTGAACCTGCCGCAGCATCATGGTTGCATTGGGAATGATCAGCCCAATAGCGCGAGAATTCGAACCGTCTTCTAAATTCCCATAGGCTACTTCGAGGGCTTTTTCCCACTGAGCAGCTGCATCATCACCACGTTTCTCTCGCAACAGCAACGATCCGAGTTGCATACGGTATTGCGCAAGAAACTCGGGTTGCACATCCGTGGTTTCGTCCACCAACTTTACAGCGCCATCGACATCTTTCTCGGCGATCAACTTTTGAAAACTTTCCACAAAGGTCCTCTGCGGGGAGTCTTGTGCGATCCCAGGTACAGAAATGCTGCCTGTGATAATAAGGCTTGCGAGGAGCAGTGATTGTGAAATCCGAATCAATCGCATGTGCGTGAGTCCTTTATGATTGAGATGTCTTCTCGATCAGTTCGAATCCTCGAATTTAGCATAAGCGAGAGGCTTATGCATCCACCGACGATCGCCGGGGTTTTAATTTTGCGACCTGCGGATCGATTTCGTCCTCCGGAATGCTCGATTCACCTGCGCCGGCTGGAACAGTGCCCAGCCTCTCAACGCGACGGGTCTCGATCGCTTGTACATACTCGGCACCGAAAAACAGGATCGATATCGCGTAGTAGCACCAAAGCAGTAGCGCGATGAACGAGCCGATCGCGCCGTAGGCAGAGGTGTAACGCATGCCGATAAAGAATACTCCGAGCAGTTCGCGCCCGAGTTCCCAGATGATCGCTGCCAAGATCCCACCGCGCAGTGCATCGGTCCAACGCACGGGACGTTTCGGAAGAACGCGGTAGACAAGAGTGAAGAGCAGAGCATTGGCGCAGACCGCGAAACCGAGTTCCACTCCGTTGAATGCGTGAGCCATGACTGGCATCGTCTCACCGGTGATCGACCGCAATTGCGCGATCAGCATGCTGGCTGTGAATAGCACAACGATCATTCCCCCCAGTCCTACCAGCATGACAAATGCAAAGAAGCGATGACGCAATACTCGAAAGACGGTGCGGGTTACCGAGGATGACTTCCTGGACGGGATGCGAAAGATGCGATCAAAGCCGCGATCGATTTGAGCAAATACTCCGATCGCTGCCAAAATCGCGGCGGCAAATCCAAATGGGCCACTGACGATCGAATGATCGCGCAGGTGGCCGAGTACCTGTTCGATATGGATCTTCACTTCCTCGGATGCATAGGTCTCGACAGTCGACAGGATCTGTTGCTCCGCATTCTTGCCGGTGTTGGTGAATCGAAGATAGAGACCGATCCCCGAGGTCAGCAGCAGCATCATCGGGAACAGAGACAGAGCAAGATAATAGGCGACACTGGCCGCCATGGAGCCTGCGTCATCCTCTGCCCAGCGGATACCTGCATCTCGCAGGTTTGGGAAAAAATCGAGCACCCAACGCTTACCGCGCTGGGCAACAACGGTTGTGACCGTCGAATCGCTTTTGGTAATCGCCTCAGGATCGATAGCAGGCATTCCACTAGTGTAGGTTTTGCCAGAGAGTGATGCCATAGCGAACCGGCTCGTCATTGCTGATCAGGCACTCGGCGTAGTTAGCCCTAGCATGTGCCCATCGATCGCCAAGCTCCACGCGATCACAGCAGTTTTTCGATCGCGGACTCTAGGGACTCAGGGGTAGAGGTTGGGGCGAATCGGTCGATAATCTTCCCGTTTCGATCGACGAGAAACTTGGTGAAATTCCATTTGATCGCTTCCGTACCGAGCAGGCCGGGTGCTTCTTTCTTGAGGAACTGGTAGAGGGGTATTGCCTCAGGGCCATTGACTTGGACTTTGGAAAAGACCGGAAAGGTGACCCCATAGTTCAGGGAGCAGAATTGACCGATCTCAGCGTCACTTCCGGGTTCTTGGCCTCCGAATTGATTGCAAGGAAAACCGAGTATTTCGAGCCCTCGATCCCTGAATCGCTCATACAGCTTTTGCAATCCCGCATACTGCGGTGTGAAACCGCAGCGACTTGCGACGTTGACGATGAGCAAAACCTTACCGCGATAGGAATCCATTGCGATCGATTCGCCCGTGCGATCTCGTAGCGTTGTATCGTAGATCGAAGACATGCTCTCTGGCATCAGAAGTCACTCTCAAAATTGCAAAACTACACAGCGGCGAGTTCTTGGGAATCGACACTTTGGGAAGGGAGAGGTTGTAGGCTATCAATGAAATCGTTGGGGAGACCGATATCTGGGAGAAGTTGACGGCAGGTGATCCGAGTCGATTCGTAGATCACGGGGAGTCCGCTACCTGGATGGGTGCCACCACCGACTAGGTAAACCCCCTCCAAGTCCTCGAACTTGTTGTGCGGACGCAAGTGGAGCATTTGGCCGAGATTGTGTGCCAAGTTGAAGGTTGCACCTCGATACACGCGGTAGTCATCTCGCCAATCGCGTGGCGTGATGACATGTTCATACTCGATATGTCGTTCGATATCTTCTAAGCCGACTTCGCGAAGGCGTTGCAATGTCAATTTCCGAAAGGTTGCTGTCTGTTCAGCGTCCCATGGTGTCGAGGGACTCAAATGAGGGACTGGAACAAGAACGTAGAGACTGCTCTTGCCAGCGGGCGCAAGGGAGGAGTCCGTGACGACGGGATTCTGTACGTAGAAGGACGGATCCCGGGGCAGGACCTTTTCCTCCTCGATCTCCTTGAGATTTGCTTGATAATCTTTGGCGATCGTGATCGTATGATGGGGCAGATGGTCATAGACTCGGTTGAGTCCCAGGTACATCATGAAGGTAGAGCACGAGAAGCGTTTGGTCTCGATCTTTTTATCCGTCCACCGGGATCGCAACTCGTTGGGGACCAGATTCTGCATTGCGTGAGCGAAGTCTGCGTTGATCACGATGGCGTCTACATCGTAGGTCCCGCGATCGGTGACGACGCAGACCACCCGTTTGCCCTTCCACTTCATCGAGCGGACTGGTTCGTTGAGTCGTATATCGGCTCCGAGTTCACCCGCAATTCTCCCCATTTCACGGCTCACAGCTCCGCAACCGCCAAGGGGATGGAAGACCCCGTACTCATATTCCAGGAACGAAAGGATCGAGAAAAGGCTCGGGCAACGAAACGGGGACATCCCCAGGTATTTGGCTTGGAAGGAGAATGCGATCACCAGCCTTGGGTCGCGGAAGTAGGTCTCGAGTTCACCACCGAGGGACTTCCACGGCTTGACATGAGGCGTGGCGGCCAGAAGAGCCGGACTGAGGTAATCAGAGAGGCCATTGAATGGGCTTTCGAGAATCGGCCGGAACTTCGCTAGTTTGGTTCGATTGTGATCGAGGTACTTTTTGAGTTTGCCGACATCGGCCGGGGACAATTGTTCGATCTGGCGATCCATCGACTCGATGTTCGGGGTGCAATCGAGGTGGCCTCCGACACCGAAGGCGACGCGATACTGCGGATCGAGACGGACCATCGGGATTTCGCGATCGATGTCCCGGCCGACACTTTGGAAGATTTCCTTGAGAATCCTGGGATAAAGATAGAACGTCGGTCCGACATCGAATTTGAAGCCGCCAGGGGCCGTGATCGTCGAACATCTTCCTCCGACAACATCTCGTGCTTCCAACACGGTGACTTCGGCCCCAGCGTGGGCTAACTGCATTGCAGCGGCCAGCCCTCCAGGGCCAGCTCCCACCACGATCACTTTTTTCCTTGGCATCACGAATTCTTTTCGCTGGCGGTGTTGGGAAGCGTCTCAGTCAGCCTGTTATAGCACGAAGTCAAGCGTTTTTGGGGCCGAAGCCGGGATTTGAGGACTTGTCGGAAAACGGATCTGCGGCTACACTTCGGCCCTCGAAACGGTTTCGTATGCTCGTTTTTTGATTCATTTGCACAGTCCTGGTACATCTGCACAGTATGGAATCTTCACAGTACCCTTCACGACGAGGCCCTGCGGGCAAGAAATTCGCACGTAAACGAACGCGGGTTAAGACGAAGGTAAAGAAGCGAGATCCGCTTCTCGTGGACGGAAAGCGTCCTCGTCCCATGTATGTTGATTACAAGGACGTTGAACTGTTGACCAAGCTAGTGAATCGTCATGGCCGCATCGTGAGCCGACGCAAGTCTGGTTGCTCCGCGGCGAGTCAGCATGCCGTTGCCGAAGCGATCAAGCGTGCGAGATTCATGGCTCTTATGCCGTATGTTGGAGAGTAGCTCGGGTCCATTCATTTGGCATCGGCGAGTTGAGTTTTGCGAGACCGATGCGGCTGGGATTGCCCATTTCTCATCGTTTTTTTTGTACATGGAACAGGCGGAGCATGCCTTGTTTCGAGACATAGGCACGTCGATCTTCCCCGCCGATTTCCACGAAATACGGGATCACGACCCTCCCTTCACCTTCCCGCGTGTGCGTTGTGAATGCGAGTACTTCGCGCCTGTGAAGTTCGAACAGGTAATCGAGATGCGAGTGCATGTCGAAAGATTGGGAACCAAAAGCGTCACCTACCATCACGAGATGCTCGTAGCCGATAATGTGGTTGCGCGTGGACGGATCATTGCTGTTTGCAGCAGTCATGTTCAGGGTAAATTGACCGGCTGTCCGATTCCGGAGCGACTGCGAACATCCCTTTCCCGTTACCTGATGCCTTCGAGCGAATCATCCGCTTGATCTTTATCGTAGATTTGATGTCCGCTCGCACTCGCAAACGCGATCGTGTCCTTTTGATCATCTGTTTCGTTTAGTTCACTCCTTCCATTCATTCAGCGCAGATGAAGTTTTCTCGAGTTGCCATCGCTTCGATCGGGTATGTAGTTCCCGAAGTAGAGATAACTTCTGATTGGATCGAGTCGGAGCTAAGAGAGGTTTATGAACGGTTGAAGTTGCCTGCGGGAAGGCTGGAAGGAATGAGCGGCATATCCTCGCGAAGAATATGGAAGGATGGTACTCGGCTGAGCGACTGCAGTATTGCCAGTTGCCGCGCTGCCATGGCCGCGGCGGGGTTTCCTGACCGGGAACTGTCCCAAATTGGCTGCCTCATTCACGCAAGCGTATGCCGCGAGTTTTTGGAGCCTGCGACGGCGTGTCGCGTACATCATCATGTGGGGCTCAGCGATCACTGTTGGGTGTATGACGTTAGCAATGCTTGCCTCGGGATCGTGAATGGTGCTGTTCAGATCGCCAACATGATTGAATCGGGAACGATTCGAGCGGGGTTGGTCGTCGGTACGGAAGATTCCCGCGGCCTCTTGAAAGCTACGCTTGAACAGCTTCGTGCCGACTCGGCGCTGACGCGGCAATCGATCAAACCAGCGTTCGCATCATTGACGATCGGCTCAGGGAGTTGCGCTTGGCTACTCGTGGATCGGGACTGGTGGAGCACCCGAGCAACCCAAGGGCCTGGAGCTTGCCTCTTGGGAGCGGTTGCTCGGGCGAGAACTCAATTCCATGAACTGTGTCAAAGCGATACCGATCAAGCAGGCTCTGGCATGTTACCGACGATGCAGACTGATTCGGAGCGATTGCTCGAAGCGGGAGTCGAAACGGGAGCCGCGACTTTCGAAGGGCTCCTTCGTGAGCTTGACTGGTCCGTGGATTCGGTAAGTGCGACCGTTTGTCATCAAGTTGGTGCGGCACATCGTCGTCGCATTCTGGATGCCCTTGGTGTTCCGATCGACAAAGACTTTTCGACATTTCAACATACAGGCAACACCGGTTCGGTCGCCTTGCCGACAGCGTTCGCGATGGCAATCGAAGCCAAATTTGTGCAGCCCGGCAACCGAATTGCGCTGCTCGGGATCGGTTCTGGCGTTAATTCCGTGATGCTCGGACTCGACTACCGCGACACACCGGTTCGAGCCGCCAGGTGATTAAGAAAAAATTCGGAATTCCCCAATTTGCGTTCGGCTTTATGGCAAGCTTTGCCCTTTGGGGAATTTAGGTAAATTTTACTCTCTGCAATCTTCCATTGTCTCATTGAAGAGTTACACTCTGGATCAATTCTGGATTGGTGACGTGTAGAACTTCGCGGGTAGGCCCGGTCGTTTTGTATCGCTCTATCGACCCAGACGCACATCGTGAGTGGAGAGATCGCCGGTGCGATCGTCGGTATTTTTCGGCCTTCCGGCCTTCCGTGTTTGTTTTCTTTGAGGAGTTCGAGATGAAGTTTCGCCGAGGTCTTGTCCTTGGGCTGGCCGCTCTGTTGAGTGCCAGCGGAGCTTACGCTGGTGATTGCGGCTGCGGCAACTCTGCCCCGGTTGCTAATCCTTGCGGAAGCGGTTCAGTTGCTGGCGGGGGAGTCGTCGGCGGTAGTGTTGGTGGTATGGGCGGAGCAGGATGTGGCGACCAGATCACGTATGTGGAAAGAACCGTTATGGTTCCCACGCAAGTTAAAGAACTGCGTACCGTCAACAAGACGGCTTCGCGAATGGAAGAACGTGAACGCAAGTACAACGTTACCAAGCAAGTTCCGTCGACCGAAACCAAGACCCGTACTGTCACGGTCATGGTTCCGAAGACCGAAGTTGAAAACTACGTTGTGAAGAAGCCTGTTACCAAGCAGGTTGAAGAAGACCACGTGGTTCAAGTCCCCAAAACGGTTACCGAGCAAGTTGCTCAAAACGTTACCAAGACTGTTTACGATGACGTCACCAAGACCGTCACTGTTCAAGTTCCCAAAACCGTAACCGAAGATGTCACCTACACGGTTCAGGTTTCCTCGTACGTCGATGATGTCGTGAACTATACGGTTCAAGTCCCATCGTACGTCAACGAAGTCCAAACCTACCAAGTCTCGGTCCCCGTTACCACGACCGAAGAAGTTGCTTACAACGTGCAAGTGCCTCACTACACGGACGAGCAAGTTGCTTACGAAGTCAAGGTGCCTGTCTACACCGACGTTGTTGAGAGCTACACCGTCAAGGTTCCTTACACCGAAGCTCGTACCGGCACCCGCAATGTGTGCCGTCGCGTTCCGGTCGTTTCCATGAAGACCGTAACCCACGATCATGGTTCTTACCAGAACGTCATGGAAGAAGTTCCCGTTAACAGCGGATGCGGAACTGTATCTAGCGGCAACGGATGCGGCACCGCTTCCAGCGGTTGTGGTGGATGCGGCGGTTGCGGTGGTTGCGGAAACGGATGTGGCTCAGCAGGCGCTGCTGGCGACGGTTGCGGCTCTGCTGCTCCAGCGACCCGAACTGTCTGCCGACGCGTTTGGGTTCCCAACGTTGTCACTCACGAAGTTCCTGTAACGACCTACACGAACGAAATGAGCGAAGAAGCTTACACCTACAACGTAACGCTCTATCGCGATGAAGTTCGTCAGCGAACCGTCAAGAAGTGCAGCTACACAACGGAAACCCGCCATCGTACCGTTCGCAAGTGCTCGATGGTTACTGAAACCCGCACCAAGCCGGTCACCAAGGTTTCTTACAAGACCGAAGATCGTCAGCGAACCGTTCGCAAGTGTGTCATGACCACCGAAAACCGCACCAAGACGGTTAAGAAGTGCGTTATGAACACCGAAACGCGAACGAAGCCTGTCACCAAGACTGTGATGGCA
>JAGWWZ010000020.1 GCA_018970165.1 Planctomycetota bacterium
CCATTGTCATAAAACCACTCGGCGGCCGCTCGAACCAACAATCCCACCTCCCAGTGTCCGGTGTGATATCCAAGCGCAATCGGCCGACCACTTTCCGCGCGCATTCCTCCCTGAGTGCTGAGCAACAGGAATTGCGGACCGAGCATCTTCTGCAGATCCCATCCCATCCCCGCGTTTTGAGTCCATCCGAAAAGATCGCCGCTCGACCAGGTTCGCAGCATCTCGTCGGTCAACGGCAGGGAACCGCTTGGCCCCTCGCCCGAGGATTCCATCGCGATCTCGGGGCCGACATTCTCAAGAAAGCGGTTCAGTTCAAATGCAGAGGCCATGCAGAGACGCTTAGGGTTTGGGTGTATGGGACTTGAGAAAACCGATCAGCGATGCGAATTCCGAATCGCTGAGCAGCTCTTCGAAATTGCCAGGCATCAACGAAAGTTTGCTGATCCGTTCGGCTTCGACTTCGTCGCGAGCGACACGTTGTGATTTGCCCGTTTGGTCGATGATTTCCATGGAGTCATTCCGACGATCGATGACGAGCCCCGAGTAGGTCTCGCCGCTATGAGTCAGCACATTGGTGATACGAAAGGCTTCATCGACATTGCGATTCGGCCACAAGATATCTTCACACAGTCGCTCTACCGTGCGAGTGATCGCGCCGTCGAGTTGCGGGCCGATGACTTTCCCTTGACCGGCCAATTGATGGCACGCTGCGCATCGCTCTTGGAATACGCGGGCACCTACTGCGATATCAGGCGAGAGGGCTGTCACTGCGGTAGCTTTGGCCTGTACCACTTGCGCTCGTGCGGTGTCGCTCTCCCCCTCGGGCTTGAGCGTAGCCATCCGGTCTTGATCCTCAGCAGATAACCCTTCCCACCATGTTGGCGGCAGCGTGCGAAGAACCTCCTTGGACATCGCTCCGCCTCGCATCAGGGACTCCATTATCGGGATAGCGGTGCGATACTTCGACCAGCGAAGGACCAAATCCTCTTGAGCGGTTGCGTTGGAACGACGGCAGTATTGCTCGGCAATCCATCGCAGCGTTTCCGGATTGAGTTCCTGCCACCTCCACGAGAATCGCGGCAACGAGCGAGCAACTCCGGTTGCATCCGTTATCTTCGGTTCGATATCGAGGAGGTCCTCCCATCCCTGAGCGACAACACATTCCATCAATTCCGCGACAACCGGTTGATCGTGCCCGATCATTCCCTTTTGCAAAGCGGTTCGGCAGGCAGGATCCACCACCGACCGCTCAAGCCAGGACGTCCAACGATCGCTGATGGCCGGTTTCGACGCATTGTCGCTATTCGATCCGAGCGCAGGTCCAAAACAACGAACCATTCTCAATAGCTGTTCGAATACTTCGCGCTGTGGACCTAGTCCTAATCCAGGTTGCGAAAAACCGCCGATTGCAATCCAGGCATACGCATCGTGCCCATCACCGTCGACGACTTGCAGTCGCACGGTAGAGCCTCGATACTTCGATAAATCAACGGTGATCTTCTTCGCGATATCGCTTCGTGGAGGATAGTATCGAACGATCTCCTTCCAATCCTTGGTTCCTGGGTTTTGCAATAGAAGTCGAACGAAATTCTGCTGCCGATCCGGCTCGTTCGGTAAGCCGTTGTGGCCTACGACCCAGAATTCCAACTCGCCCGATGCGATCCAGGAACTGCTCGTCCACGTTCCTTGGTATCGCTCCCCTAATCCGATGGAACTCCATACTTCGAGAGTTGCCGGACTCTCGTTGCTTATCGTTTCACGGCTTCGCGTTTGCACAGGCCATGCTCGATCATCTCGCCCGCGATTTGCCTGCCCCGTCCAGGTTGAAAGAGATACTTCAGCAAATTGAGTCTTCCAATCGGCCATCGCTTCCTCAATCCCTTGCTGCCCCATGGCAACAAACTGCGGAGATAGCTTACCGGTTCGACTTCTCTGCGCTTCCCCGATCAATAGGATCTGTTCCTTGCGGGCGGTGGCGTCGGGCAAAATTTTTTCAAGCAAAGCCAACACGCGTGGAATTTCATTTTCACCTGCAATCGTAGCCACGTGCAGCAACGTATCCTTCACCCAGGATTCCGGCGATCTGTCGCTAAACTGATTTGCGTGTTGTTCCAAAATCGCCAACGTCCACAAAGCTGCTTTAGGACTGCGAATTCCCCCCAAGATCTTGACCCATTCGGTCGGCGCAGGTCCTTTGTCTGAATTGCTGACAACTTCCAAAGGGATTTCATTTCGACCATCATTTTCGGTTGCGCGTTTTGCGATATCTCGCATCGCGATCCAATGGCTTTGGCTCAAGATCGGATCGAACGAACCATCGACTTTTCGCAAACTTTCGGCGAGTACGCGAATCGATTCCATGGAACCGTACTGGCCGAGATACTCGACTGCCCGCAATCGGTGCAGTGCTGCGACCGTGTCCTTGGCATCCGAGGGTTGCTCGAGACGACGTTCCGCCTGTTCGACAGACTCGATTGAAAGGGTCCTCTGTGAAGTCTGTGGCAACTTCGGCGCATCGACTTGTTCAGATTCTCCAGTCCAACGGATCCGCCATATTCGGCCGCTGGTGCGATCGCGGTCGGGGTGGTCGAGGGGAACTTCGTAATGACCGATGATCTTGTTGTAGAAGTCTGCAATGTACAAACATCCGTCGGGACCGAATTGCAGATCAACTGGTCGAAACCATGGGTCGTCGCTGGTGAGCAGGTCTGGCATTTCGAACGCCTTGGCAGTGGCCCCCTGATAGTTGATTCGGTTGCGATTGATGCGGCATGTCATCACATTGCCACAAAACAGATCGCCTCGGAACGCTTTTGGAAAGATCCCTCGGTTGACGATGGCAGCCCCTGAGATCGCAGTACTTCCATGCAGGTGATCCATCATCGGCGGTACAAATCCAAGGCCATCATCCGGCCGACCGAAGCTTGGGTAACATGCTCCTCGAAGCAGTTGCGTCAGCGGCTTGCTGTGGCAGTCGGCCGTAAACCAATTGCCGTACTCGTCCCGTGTCATGCCGAACGGATTGACCTGTCCCTGTGTGTACTGTTCGACTCGCGAGCCATCGGGACGGAATCGAAACGTGTTTCCCGACACCAATTCGATCGCATGTCCATCCTGGCCCGTGACGCGAGAGATATTGTTGAATCCATGACAGGCATAAATCCAACCATCACCACCATCGCGGAGGGCGTTGACCATACCATGCGTATCGCGCGACGTATCGAACGGCCCGAGCACAACCTCGCGGGAATCGCATTCGCCGTCTCCATCGGTATCCCTTAGACGCAAAATGTTTGGAATGGAAAATACGAGACAGCCATCGTCGTAGGGCAGGATGCCAATGGGAATGTTGAGGCCATCGGCGAATCGACGCTTCGTTTCAAACGATCCGTCGCCATCACGATCCTCCAGGACCATGACTGCATCTCCGGGACTGGATCCGTCCTTGGACGGAAACGGATACAGTACGGATTGGGTCATCCACAGTCGCCCCTGGACGTCGAACGCGAGGTTCATCGGTTTGGCGATCTCAGGCTCCGAGGCCACTAACTCGACGACAAACCCATTGGGTACGTGAAAGCCTACCAGTTCTTCCCGAGGCGAACGCCAGGCGGATTCACGGATGGTTTGCCCGAACCAATTTGTCGGCGAGGTGGGTTCCATCGGCCGCCAGTCCTCTTCGGCGTAGCCGATGATCGATAGCCCCATCAATGTCCAAATTGCGACCCATGCGGTCGCGAGTCCGCTGCGGTACATGCACCAACTCGAAAGCGAGAGAGTATGTTGAAAATGCATCTTGAGAGGTGGGATTAACGTGTGGCGGGTGAATGGATTTTCGGGTCGATTCGCTAGAAAACGAAACCATAGGTATCGTAATGTCCGTCGTACCGCTCCGTCGAGTATGATTGATCCCGTTATTCATACCAGGGAGTCCCCATGAAACCCGAAATCCCAGCCCTTGTCATCACTCTCTTTGCCGTTGCAGTTGGTTTTTCTTCGGCTCAAGAGATCTACGATTCACAGCCCGAAACCGTACCGAGAATGGCGGCAACCGACGTTGCTGCGACTGCGAGGCTTCCAGAGGGTTTCCGCATGCAGGTGGCTGCGGCCGAACCCCTCGTCCAGCAACCGATCGCGATGGCTTGGGATTCGAAAGGTCGGTTGTGGGTCGCTGAGAACAACACGTATGCCGAATCTGCCAAAAGGCTGGATCTGGATCTCAACGATCGTATCGCGATCCTCGAAGATACCGACCAGGATGGGGCTTTTGACAAGCGGACGGTCTTCTACGACAAACTCAAGCAACTGACCAGTATCGAGGTTATCGACGGTGGAGTGTTTGCGTTGGCTCCTCCCAATCTCTACTTCTTTCCCGATACCAATCGCGATGATGTACCCGAAGGAATTCCACAGATTTTGGTGAGCGGCTTCAACACCAACATCCGACATAATTTCGCGAATGGTCTCCGCTTCGGTCCAGATGGTTGGCTCTATGGCAGACACGGGATCCTGGGTGCATCGGACGTGATTGCGCAGGATCGGATGAGTACCGAATTGGCTGGGTACCCGACTCGACCTGCCGATCGGCCCTTGCCTAGATTCCTACCGCCAGGAGGTCTGGCTATCCCGGGTACGATCGCCTTGACTCCAGGTATGAGTCCCGTCGTGCCCCCGATTCGTTTGACATGCGGAGTATGGCGATACCATCCCCAAAGCCAAGTGATCGAGATGGTATGCGAGGGGACCACCAACCCGTGGGGTATGGATTGGGATGCGCATGGCAATTTGTTTTTCATCAATACCGTGATCGGCCATCTGTGGCACGCGATCCCAGGCTCCCATCTGCAGCGAATGTACGGCGAGGATTCTGATCCCTACGCGTTTGAACTCCTTCCCCAAATTGCGGATCATGTTCACTGGGATGCAAAAGGCGAGGATTGGCGGGAGACTCGCAAGGGGCCTCCGAGCAGCGGCACCGACCAGGCAGGAGGCGGCCATGCTCACAGCGGGATGATGATTTACCAGGCCGATCAATGGCCCGTCGAGTATCGCAATCACCTGTTCACACTCAACCTGCACGGAAGACGTATCAATCGAGAACAGTTGGATCGTGTCGGCGCTGGATTTGTCGGTAGGCATCAACCCGACATGGTCTTCTGGTCTGATCCTTGGTTCCGCGGTATCGAGTTATCAACCGCGCCAGATGGAACCGTTTATGTTCTGGATTGGTCGGATATCGGTGAGTGTCACGAAGATGATGGCGTGCACCGAACCAGTGGTCGGATCTATCGCATCGCGCATGAGTCTCCCATTGCGCAGGATGCCTCGCGTTCTCTGTTCTCCTCCGAGGTACTTGCAGGCAAGCAATCCTCGAAGACTGTGATCTCGCACAGCGACTGCGTGAAGATTCTCCAACACCCCAACATTTGGTACGCCAGAGAATTGTGGAAAGGGCTTCAATTCAACCGCCTCTCCCTAGATGAAAACAAAGAGCTTTACGACTTGGCATTGAGACCTAAGAAGCCAAATGGTGAGTCAGCACCGCCCACGGTCGATCCAATCACCCTACAACTCAGGGCTCTATGGACGTTGCATGCCTCGAATCGCTTGAGGGAAGATCACTTGTTCAGGATCCTGCAAACGAAACAACATGAATCGGTTCATGCCTGGGCGATTCGATTGATTGCAGACCGACTTGATTACATGGCGGAGGCCAAGCAAACCGAAGCGGAGGCGGAGATCGTCGACATGCTCGCTTCGAAACCCATTACAGAAATTAGCCCGCTGGTCCGGCTCTACACCGCGGCGCTCCTACCCAAGTTCACGAACCAGCAGTGGCGCATTGCAGGCATGTTGATCAAAAGCGAAGACCTCGCGTCCGATCGGGATTTTCCGTTGGTATTTTGGTACGGGACAAAAAACCTGTTAGCAGACAACCCAATGCGAGCGGCTCGAATGGCCGCTGAAAGCTTAATCCCCAAAGTGAACGAACTGTACCTGCGCCGATTCGCAGCGGAAGGAAAAGATACTGAGGAGGCGACTTCTTTCCTCGTATCGAACGCTGGCCAGCGAGATAATGCCGCGTGGCATGCTGCGGCGGTTAATGGATTATGGGAAGCGTTGCGAGGGCGAACTCGTATTGCAGAACCTACTGCTTGGAAACAACTCGCCGTTCGCGCTGCCGCTCATCCTGATTTGGAGATTCGTGAGAAGGGGATCCTCCTCCAAGCGGTCTTCGGGGGAAATGATTCGTCGCAAGCGTTGATCGGTCTGGCCGAAAGCTCACAGTCGACTCCATCGTCCCGCCGCGCAGCCATTGAATCTCTTGGAAGAATCGACGATGCCTCTGCCAGAGAGGTACTTTGGCACATGGTGGCCGATCCCAACCTGGGTGGTATCGCTGCCGAATCGCTTGGCACGAATCTGAGCGCTGACGATGCCAATCGGTTGCTTGGCATGTATGCGGACGCGCCGCCATCGAGCAAGTCGGGAATCGTCGTTGCGATGGGCAAGCGACGGGATTCCTTACCGATTCTCCTCGATGCGATCGAACGCAAAGTCATCCCGAGTGCCAATATCGATGCAGCAACTTGGCGTCAGTTTGCCCTGCTCGCTGATTCGGATTTGCTGAACCGAGCCAAGACAATCAATCCAGCCATCGGCGTAACGGCCGACCAGGAACGCACCATCCAGGAATGGGAACAGGTTTTCAATAGCGATCGATTAGTTCGAGCCGATGCATCGAATGGTCGAGCACGATGGAACACACTTTGTGCCCAATGCCATAAACTTTTTGGCGAAGGAGGTGCGAATGGCCCGGAATTGACCGGTGCCCAGCGTAGCAACTTGAGATACTGGCTCGAGAACGTCCTGTTCCCCAGCGCCATTGTCGCTGAAAACTATCGTGTCACCGCTTTCCAAACAGCCGATGGACGGGTGGTTACCGGAGTGCCACTCACAGAAACAGAGGATGCGATCACTATCCAAACCGCCACGGAAAAAATCACGCTAGAAAAGCCTGAGATCGTTCAACGAAAACCCTCTTCGCTTTCCCTGATGCCAAGCGGTATTCTCGATCCTCTCTCGGAACAGGAACGAGCGGATCTATTGAAATACCTGATGAGCCCCGTCCAAGTACCCGCAAAGTAATCCTCGAAATCATGAATCGCAAAGAGCGAGCGAGTATCGTTCATCAACGCCTGAATGAACACTATCCAGAGACCGACGTTCCGCTCGATCACCAGGATCCCTATACGCTCCTCGTAGCGGTCGTCCTCAGTGCCCAATGCACCGACAAGATGGTCAATCGAGTAACTCCCGATCTCTGGAAATTGGCTGACAATCCGCACGCGATGAGTCGGCAACCGGTCGAGAAGATTCGCAAGATTATCCAACCCTGCGGCTTAAGTCCCCAGAAGTCGAAAGCGATACGTGAACTGTCGAAGATTCTTGTGGAAGAACATGACGGTATCGTACCCCAGTCATTCGAGGCGCTCGAGAAGCTTCCCGGTGTAGGTCATAAGACCGCGTCGGTTGTCATGGCCCAGGCATTTGGTGTCCCCGCATTTCCCATCGATACGCATATCCATCGATTGGCACAACGATGGGGATTGACGAATGGTCGTTCGGTGGTGCAAACCGAGAGGGACTTAAAAGCGCTGTTCCCTGAATCGAGCTGGAACTGCCTTCATCTGCAGATCATTTTCTACGGACGGGAACACTGCACAGCTCGCGGATGCGACGGAACCGTGTGTGGGATCTGCCGAGAATTGTATCCCAAACGAAGAAAGCCAGTCGCCGCCAAGAAGTGAACGACTGGCTTTGTAGACACAGTCCTTAAGAGCGATCATCGCTGATATCTCAGCCTCGAACAGCTGTCTCTCTCAATACGTGCCACCCACGAATGGCACTTATCAACTTATCAAGCACTGCTTCCATCGATCGGGTGTTGACGAGGCAGGTTTCAGATCCTATGCCGCGTCCGTTAGGGAAGCCAGTTCCACGTTTTCGGCATGCGTGCCCACCGAGGTACCTATTACCTCGTCGATCAGAAATAAAGGCCGGCCTTTGCACTGATCATACATACGACCCAGGTATTCGCCCATGATACCAAGTACCATGAGTTGCACACCTCCGATGAGACCAACGCTCGCCATCACACTCGCCCATCCGGCGATCGTCGAGCCGCCCAGCCAGCCAACAATTGCGTAGAGGAAGGTAAGGAAGCCGAAGGCCGAGACCGCAAGCCCCAGCGAACTAGCGATCTTTAAGGGACGCGTCGAGAAGCCGGTCACGGCGTCGATGGCAAAGCGGATCATCTTTCGTACGGGATACTTCGTTTCGCCGACGGCCCGAGGAGCACGATCGTAAAGCAAGGGAACCTGTTTGCCACCGATCCAACTGATCATCCCGCGAATAAATCGGTGCTGCTCGGGCATCGCCATCAGCCGGTCAAGCGTTCGCCGCGACATCAATCGGAAGTCCCCGGTGTCCCGTGGAATCGATACCTCGGAGAGTCGCGAGATGATCCGATAGAACAGCGAAGCGGTTGCTAGTTTGAAGAATGTTTCACCCTCGCGGCGGCGGCGTTGGCCATAGACCACATCTGCGCCGTCATTCATTCGTTGCATCATTTCGGGCAGCAGTTCCGGCGGGTCTTGCAAGTCTGCATCGAGGATCAGGATCCGCTCGCCGCGGCAAAGTGATAACCCAGCGGTTAACGCGAGTTGGTGCCCGTGGTTGCGAGCCAGATTCACGACCACAACGGCCGAGTCCTCGGCAGCCAAGCGCCGCATCACTTCCCAGGTATCGTCCCGCGAGCCATCATTGACCAGGATGATTTCGTGAGGAACGCCGACCTGCTTGCAGATAGACGAGACTCGCGAATGAAACTCGTTCAGTCCTTCGGCTTCGTTGAAGCAAGGTGCGACAACGGAAAGATAGGGGGCAGGCTTGATTTTCATCGTAGAAGCCTTCGCTTGTTTCGTGAAAAGTTTCAACCCGTTCATTTACTTTCTTCACTTTCTCGCTGTGTCATCGCGGAAACTTACGACCCTTTCAGGGTCGTCTACTCGCCTCAATTCGTATTGCGGACCTAGTATGGGGTCGTTGTATACCAGAGTCGCTCGGTATTGCGCATGCAGCGCCGCGTGAATAGCCTGAGGCTTCTGCGGACCACAAACCGTCGAAAAACTCGTAACCAATAGAGCCTCATCGGCATCCCAGATACGGTCTATCACCACTCGATACTTTAGTTCCAGTGCACGGTCAATGTGATCGGTTATATGTTTCGCGTGTTCCTGAGGCGTATGACTGGGATTGCGGACGGCATCGTTGATCAGGTAGAGGGGCGCGGCCAAACTTTCCTCATGACGTGGCGGTTCGTCAAGCGTGGGGGGGAAGGTTTGTGGCTGCTTCCACTCCACGAACCGCCACGTAATATAGCCATCGAATCCATGACTGACGAACACCGTGTCCTTCAGGTCGAACTTCTCCTTTACCCGGACCAGTGCCTGAATATTCTGCGTATCGAGGCCGCGGTGCGGCCAGAACTCGTTCACGTTGTAAGCGAGAGGGAGCAGACTTGCACAGAGAAACGCTGCTGCTCTATACCGGCTTCTTAGAGGCTCTGACCCTAACACGAGCGCACCGAATAGAGCCCAACCAGAGGCTAGCCATGCCATCACATTGATCTGCATCTGCGGATCTTGCGGTTGGGTGTAGAGGTTCATCACCTGACCGCAGAACAATGTGCCCCCCAGACTGGAGAAGGCGACACGGTACCGCGCGTCCTTTCTGTTGCGCCAGACCTGCACGACGAACGCGACCGCCAGCAGACCGATGACCGCAAGACCAACGGAGAGTTGGAGATTCTGGTATGAGTTCAGTTGACCGCCGTGAAGATTGTGCCCACCGAGCAGCGACTGAGCAACACCAGCCCGGAGGAATGCGATCTTCTCGATGCGGAATCCGCCCCAACCGCTGCCAATTCCCTTCCCGGTCCAAACGATAGTACGGAAACAATCCGTAAACGTAGCGGGCATGCCAGGCTGTCCGCGAGCAATGAGTGCGGTGCATGCAACGGTCAGGAACACAGACCCGAGGAAGACGCCTGCCCACTTCAGTCGTTGGGTCCAGCGCCCCGGCAACATCAGGCATGCTAGGGTCAGGGCTGGCAATGTCGGGAACAACACGCGCCACTCAAACAGCCAGGAGATCGTAAACAGAATGCCCACGCTGGCAATGCGCAACCTCGATGGTCGGTCCCACGTGGCTACTGCCAGCGCCAGTGCGGCGGCCAGCCAAGCGTAGCTCGCCATGATGTCCTCGTTGATGATCGACAGCAGCAGGAAAAAGCCGCAGCCCATTTGGAACAGAGAGCCGCCCCAGGCTAGAAGGCGCGACCGTGTCAACGCGGCGATCAGGAAATGCGTGCATGCTAAGGCCATAGCCCCGTAGAAGGCGTTCAGGTATGCCATTCGCTTCCATACCGGTCCGAGCGATTCGGGAAGGAAGGTGCGGATGACGAATCCGTGCCCCGGGAAATAGAGCAAGTTTGATGGATCGAGGCTACGATCCGGTGCAAGCTCCACCCACTTGGCGACAGGCTCGCTCTTCCAAAGGCCGTTGGTTGTCTCCAAGTGCGCATTTTGTAAAAGCGAGATTAGGGTGGAGAAGACGGCCAAGCCGATGCCGAACACTAATAAACAGTCAAGTAGTGCGGGAGTATCCACACGCAGCTTGGGCTGTGAAGAAGCCTCTTCGGTCACCTGCGTCGTGTTGCCAACGAGTCGCATAAGTAAGGGCATCGAGAACCTTGAGAGGTTTCGCTCGAGGGGCATGCTATTCCTTCCTTTCTTCTCGCGATTAAGGTCACCGGGAAAACCTTGTCTGAGCGAGCTCACATTTTCATGTTTCAGAACGGACCCCTCTTTACCTATTTCTTCTAAACTACGTCAATACCGGTTTCGGCTTTAGGACCATCATGAGTGACGTTCCTGGTACGACAGACGGCAGAAGTCGGGATTCAAGTTCGAGCCATCGCGCCATCAAGCCGTGTACGGCAACCGCTGCGCCCGTCGGAGCGGCGATCGATGTTGCCCGCCCTCTCCCGATCCACTTGAGCATCAAAGCTGGCCAATACAGAGAACGAAAAAGATAGCTCTGCCGTCGAATCTCGAAACGTGCCGGATTGAAAAGCTCGCACGCATTTTCGAAATCATAGCGTTTGTAATGACCGTAGTGCTCGTCATAGTTCGACCAGAGTTCTTGACGAGCGGGGACTGTCACAATGATCGTATGGACCTTCTCAAAAGCATCCACCAAGCCGTCAAGAAAACTGCTTGGCGACGGCAAGTGTTCCAAGACGTCAAGCAAAAGAAGAACGCCGACGTTCCGGCGTGTTTCCTGGGGAAGCGAAACGGCATCCGTATCGAAATGAAGGTGGGGAGCGATTCGCGTCGAGATCGGATTCGCACGCCCGAGTTCACAGCCGAGAACTTCCATTCCTCGTTCATAGAGATAGTCGAGCGTGATACCACGGCCACAGCCAACATCGACAACCAGAGACGGCTTCGCAAAGGAAACGGCTTCTTGGATGGTGCGATGGATCGTTCGATTACGAGCTACAGTCCAGTAATGGCGCTCGATCCCATCCGGATAGGGATCGGAAAAGCCTTGTTCACTAAAGGCGGTTGGATGATGAAGGTCGTGAGCGGAAGTGACCATGCTTTGTCCTTCAGGCTTTCTCTCCCCACATCACCATATTCCAGGCGAGGCGGCGAACGCCGGGCGTGCGGGTCAAAAGTCCATCAAAGGCAGCGAACGGTTTCCACCACCACAGCGTGCTTTCGCTTTCCTTCAAGATGCGCTTCCAATAGCGATCTTGGTTGGGATGCAGTCGATCGATCAAGTAATACTTCAGAAAAAGAGTCAAGGATGAGATCCAGAACTCTCGATGCTGAACCTTCTTAAAGTACTTGCCAGCTGTTTTTAGATCATCGAAAGTCAATGGAGATTCGTCTTCGGTACGGACCTGTGTGGCCATCTTGCGATAGACGTTGATAATCGGGTTGTAAGCCAACGGGTCCCATGTAAAGAACTTGCCGCCTGGCCGCAACACTCGTTGCATCTCTGAAAAGAATTGTTCTTTATCGGTCACGTGATGCACCGTGTTGGCGGAAAAGACAATATCGTACGAGGCATCCGGAACGCTCAATCGCTCTCCGGCCGAAACAACGCCATGAAGGGACACACCGTGATGTTTCCCCAGGCGAAGAGCAAAGTCGACCATGCCCGGTGAGATGTCCATCGTGGTCACTTCCGCCCCTTTCAAGGCGAAGTAGACCGAGGTTTCCCCAAGCCCGGCTCCAATGTCGAGCAATTTCTTACCTCGCAAATCCCCCATCTGTTCAAGGCAGAAGCGATTCTCGAATGCAGTCGGAGCTTCGAATGCCTCGCGCATGGCTACGTCCTCAACACGCGTACTACTGGCCCAGGCATCGTGGAAATCTACTTCTTTGCCGTGGATGTGTTCGTTGGCGATATTGACGGTACTCATGTGGACGCCTTTGTTCCCCGATGCTAGGTGTTGGATGTAACTATCCCAATAAAAATCGTTGACGAAGTCAATATCGCATTAAGACGCAAGCCACTTGGCTAGTGTGGCCATCTTCCCTATGGAAGTCGAAGAGGGGATCTCGCAAAAGTGCTGCTATTTCCCTCCATCAATTTGGCGGTAAAACCATGGCGAGTCTTTTTCGAATTCCTCAATGTACTTCGCATAACCACCAGCCAGCTTTTTCGGAGCGGCTTGCCGAAGAAGTTCGGACATCCCTTCATCGATTCCAATCAATGGACTTAATGAATCACGGTTATGCAGAAGGATCTCGGCAGCGCTGTCAGGCTGCCCGAATAACGAGAACAAGGCAGCCAACTTGAGCAGTTTCTTCGGAGATCTCATTCCGGAGGTTGCGAACTCGGGTGCAGCTAAATCTCGTAAATACAGAGCATCTCCTTGAAAGGGTCTACCGGTCCGACTTTGGGCAGGAAAATCATAAATGTAAGGGCAAGGAAGCGCAGCCATCGAGTAACGCCGGAGCGACAAGTCGAACAGTTCGAAGCCGGCTTTCCGCATCATACGATCGACGTTGTGGAACGTATTCACGTTGGGCTCCTCGGAGCCAAAAAAATTGACTTCAATTCCAACGCCGATGACTTTTCTAGATTCCAGGATCGGCTGGATCGAACGCAAGATGAGTAGATCCGCTCCATCGACATCGATTTTGATGAAATCAATGTCATCGATCGAGTTTTCCTCAACAAATTCCGGAAGAATGATCGGCTTCTTTGGATTAGCCAACTGCGTCTGCTGCCACAAGTTGAGCCTAAGCTTTTCTTCATCCGTTGCACCCTTCATCGCGGCCGAACGAATTTCCAAGGTCTTGCAAACACTGAGGCGATTCCAGGGTGATCGGTCCCAATACGAACCAGTCTCCATCAACTCGGAACCCGGGCAATCCGATGGGACACCGACAAATCCTGCAACAAATTTCACATGTCGATTTTCTTCTTGTTCATTCAGTCTTCGAATGTCGGCAAGGTTGGGATCAAATCCAAAGGCGCGCAATGCCCCTCCGAAATTTCTCCAACCGGAATCGAGACCTCCACTGCATCCCACATCGAAAACAGTGAAGAAGTCTGGAGCAAGTGATTTTGCTGCAATCTTCGGAAATGATGCATCGGATACCATACCTTCCATCGAAACACTCCTCGGCGTAATTTATAGAATGAACTCTTTCGTTCCGGCAACAATCGCTGGAAAAATCGGGGTTACTCGCACCGGAGTTAGCATTCGTCCGCACACTGAGGCGATTTCTGAATGGTCCCATCATGCCCGCCATCAATCTGTTCAATCAGACAGATCTTTTCGCGGGGGACTGCAACCACGTTGTCAGAGTAGCTTCCCTCTCGTGCAACCACCAACTTTCCAGTTACCGAATCAAAATTGTAGATGCAATACTCACCTGACTCGATTAGTTCCGCGACATCGGAACAGGAGCTTCCTTGAAGTCGAAGGGATGCATCATTCATCTCCATCAGTAGAACCGGACGAAATCGCTTCAGAGTTTCGAGGGCGCCTCGCAGCACTCGCTCCTCTGCACCTTCGACATCGATTTTCATCAGATCGATACGATCCATCGTATGAGCGGCGAAATAGCAATCCAACGTGATGAGAGTTGCCGTTTGTGTTCCATCCTGGTTCACTTTGTGAGCGAAACCGCCAAGGGTGTTTTGCCCTTCGTGACCGTACTCGCAGAGCTTGAGGATGGCTTCACCATCTATGTCAGCGACTCCCTTGATTTCCACGGTAACATTTGTCGCTTCATTGAGTTCGAGATTCCGCAGCAATCGATCCGCTTCGCGTTGGCTTGGTTCAAAGGCAACAACTCGACCATCCTCGCCGACACGATCGGAAGCAAAGACGGAATAGAATCCTTCATTGGCTCCGATATCGATGAAGTTCATTCCCTTCCGGAGAAAGGCATTCAGGAAGAAGAACTCATTAGGATCGATCACACCGGACACGTAAGTTGGTAAGCTCATATCGTTACCCAAATACAGGTGCAATCGAAGATGATCGTACCACTGGAACAAGAGGGGCTTCGTTAACTTCCGTTCCTGGAAAACGCTGAAGAGAATTTGGCGGAAACAACTGGCGAGAGACCGGTCATCGGCATAGCTACCAAAAGACCAATGACTCTTACGTTGTATGACGCTTTTGGCTGCTTGGGATTGGGCGAGGGAAACCAAATGATCCGGGTGCATTCCGAGCAGCGTCTTCCTCAAGACTTGTTCGTCCTGAGGCGACTGAAGGGGGGATGCGTTGCATTCGTCTTGCGGCCAGGGGTCGAGCTGAAAGAAGAGGAGATTCTCCTCCTGGCCATGGGTTTGGGACTGCTCGGAAACGAGAGCGAACCCACGACTTGCCAGATACGCGATGATCTCATGCTTAATTGCAGCGCCGATATAGAGTTGTTGTACTGTAGTCGTTACTTCCAACTTGATCTTTCGGACATCCTTAATTCGATCGCCGAGTGATTTGACCACGGAAAAATCACCCCCTTGAGCATCGATTTTCAAAAAATCAACATGCTGGATGCCGAGCCAGTTCATGACATCATCGAGCCGCATCACGGGGACCATGATCTGCGTAGCGCGCGATAGGACTTCACCGCCGATCCATTGTTGACGCGCCGATTCGTCCATGGGAAGTATTGAGCTGGCTGCGGAGAATGCGTTCAAATGGAACTCGGTTAATCCCGTCTGCTCCCCGATAGCGATCGGGAGAATCTGAAAGTTTTGGAGACGTTGAAACGTCTGACTCGCCAGTGCGATGTTCGGTTCGAAGGCGATGACTCGCAGGTTGGGATTCGCTTCTGCCTTGGCAAACGATGTCTCACCCAAATGGGCGCCGACATCCAACCAGGTACCACGATCCGTTACCGGCACAGCGCACTGGAGCAAACATGGATTCTCGCTCAATTGGCAGTTGGTCAATCGCGATTTCGCACCGACGAAAACAGCACGGTAGAGTTTTCTAGGTGACGGTGCGATCCAATTTTGCTCAAAGTCGTGATGGTTGGGTTGAGTTACCGTTTGGTAGGCAAACCCCATATGTCGCCGCAATTCACTCATCACCCAGGATCGGGTGGGTCGGCAACCCATACCGGTGAAGGCTTGGTTGACGACCGAGGCAGGTTCTGCTTCGGGATGGAGCTCCTCCTCGTCGCCGGGTGTGACACACGTTTCGAGCAAGATCATTCCGTCGCAGATGGCGGCGAGTCTCCGCAGAGCATTCGAGGGATTGGTCAAATGGTCGAGGGTGCCGTAGCAGTACACGACATCGAATCGTCCCAGGTGGGACAGGTCGGAATCGGCGTCCAGGTTTACCAACGCGGTCTTGCGGTGCGGATACCGCCGCTTCGCTTCGTCGAGATTCTCTGCCCTAGCCTCGGCAAGCAATACGTCGCATCCCTGGCTTTCGAAAAAGCAGGTATGCAAACCGATTCCACCTCCGACTTCGAGGACTCGTTTGTTCTTGAGATCCAGACCGAGGGAGGCCAGATGGCAGAGTCTCGCTTCATTGATCGCGAGGGCTTCGGGTGTGAGAAAGACGTCGAACGATGGCGGGCTTGGATGCTCGGCCGTGATTCTTTCGGAGTGCGTTTCGGGTGCCGATTCGGGGAAAGTTATCTCAGTGGGTTGATCGAGCACGCTTGTTGCCTCAATGGAGATCGGCAACACCTCGCTTCGCGTCTTCCCAGGAATCTTCATCCTCTCCAACTTCCGCTGCTTGACTCCGCTCGTGGCGTAGGACTCAACAGTAGAAGGATTCTGAAATTCGGTGGATCGGTCGATGCGTCGAGTCTGAATGTTACGAACTTCGAAATCGTGGGATCCCGAGGTCCACATACGGATTTCTAAGCTGGAACTCTTCTCGCATTCGAAATCGATGTCTACTTTGCCATCAAACAATTCCTGTTGGCTCAGTCGGCGTTTGGCGATCACTTGATCTCCAAGAACCAATTTGATCTTTGCATGACCTTTGAGTCGGTCTCTCAACTGGGTTGCGCGGAGGATCCGTTTGCATGCCAGTTCGAGTGACACCTGAAATTTGCCTCGGCTTATGGGCAAGTAAGGACCATACATGACCAGACCTGGCTTCCTGGCTGCGGTGGAGATTACTTTGTTCTGTTTCATTCCGGCTTCGCCGACGCGCATGAAATCCAGCCATGTCCCCTCTTGGCTAACCGCAGGTCGCTTCACGACAAAGCCCTGGCGGATCCGGGAACTGAACGGTGTTCTGGCAGTGTGCAAGCAATGGTTGGTAATCGATTCAAAGGCATTGTGGATGGCGTTCACGACGACGAATCGTCGGGGCAAATGACCCGCGTTCAAGTGATTTTGCTCGAACTCGACCAACTCCAAGAAAGAGTTTCGAATCGCCTCAAGTAGTTTCTCGGCTTTGTTGGGATCTTGATCTGCGGCGAAGGGGTTGTAGTCGAAGATCAAGGCGTCAACTTGACTATTGAGCTCTTCGAGGGAATCGACATGTTCACCGGCCAGTTTGGTCCCGAGAGTGTCGCAGTGGGGTTCGAAAACAAGAAGTCGGGATTCGTCATCAATTCTCGACCAGATTGTGGAGAACATTTCAAAGAGTTCAGGGTTACTGCCAACCCAACCAATAGATATGCGAGGGGGCGCGTTGACGAAGATATCTGCAAGGAATGGCAGAACATGCGCGGCGCTGTAGGTGACCTTATCGTATGTTTCTCGCACGTAAGCGGAATATGTGGGAACGAGTTGCGGGGTGTGAATACATGCGCTGATACCAGCCATGTAGGCACGATCACGCCCATGATTGAGGCTGATCTCTTCGACCTCTACATCAGCTAGACCCCAAGAATCGGCTTGTTCAGGAATGTACGGCGTAAGAACATCATCAATAAATGTCTTAATATCGTTTTGGACACTGTCCTTGCGGTGCATGGGAGTGACTTGCCGCGTGTGGTCGCAATGATAGCCAAAGACATGGTCGAGCAGATCTTTCGTCTCGCCGTAGAAAAGATTGAGTCGTTTTGCAATATTGGAATCGACGTGCCATCCCAAGAGCATACCTTCGTGGAAAGCATGAATCTTAAAGAGGTCTTCGCGATCCATGAGTTGGAAATCCCCGGGAGCATCGAAGCGGATACACTCCGCCCCTGCAACGATCTCGTTGAGGTGTGCAACACGCGACCATGTTCGGATTGCATCGATGGTTTGTTCGGGTTCGAGTCGATTGAAAGTTTCCCAAAACGTCTCTGGGATTTCGAAGCGAGGCAAGTGGTAGAGACCTCGCGGCAGATTATCGACATACATCGATAGCGATTGCTCGTGATGGGGTACAAAGATCATGTCGGTGTTGGTCGACAGAACCCAACGGTTGGCGGGATTCGATCGTCGTACGGCGACGTTTCGCGCGATCGGCTCAAGGGCAATCAAGTGCGATTTTTCGCGAAATCGTTCGTGCATCCAAGGGCGAACGCGAAGAATACGCAATCGTTTCTTCGCATGATCGGTCAGCGTATCCTGGATGGCCTCGGGGAATGTTGGGAAGTCATCGGGACTGTTGTAGTCGACAAACAACAACTCATCATCGTCGTGGGTCAACACCTGCGAAATGCAGTTGATGCTCAATGCAGCCCGCTTGTGAAGGTTGTAGCCGTAATTATCGTTCCTACCATACAGAATCACCGAGATCATGTGAAATTCCTCTATTTCCAAAGACCGCTTGGATAAGCTATCGGTTCGATGCGAAATCAAGCGGCGATTGTCCGACGCTGGGGCTCGCTTCCTCGTACGCACGTCGATCGTCCGGGAACGATGTGTTTCGCCAATGCGGACTTCACCGAGTCCGATACAACGCCCCATGGGTCAACGACCACGCGGGCGCGATCTTCCTGACAGAAGGCTTCACGCGTCAGCGCCGCGTACTCAGGCGATGGCGTCATCACCACAACCACATCCGCGAGATTGATCGCATCTTGCGCGGACTGGGCGAAACGCACCTTATCGCCTAGCTTTTGCTTCGCACTCTCAGCGGCGATCGGGTCGAAGGCCACAACCGCGTGGCCAGCATCCGCAAGGATCTCGGCCAACATCACTCCTTGAGAAGCCTCCACGACAGGCGTGTGCGGCTTGTATGACATGCCGAGAATCGCAACGCAGCCGTTTTCCGGAAGAGACAACTCCACGATGTCCGTCATTCGAACCAACTGGTGATCGTTGATTCGATCGGTCGCTTCGGCCAAATCGCATCGGACGCCTAGCCGATGCCCGAGTGCCACAAAGGCCTTGTTGTCGCGCGGGAAGCAAGGGCCACCATAACCGACAGCGCTCTTGATGTACTTCTTGCCGATCCGACTGTCTGCGCCGATCGCATTGCTCACCACGCTCGCATCCGCCTGGGGAAGATGATCGCACATCTCGGAAATCATGTTCGCGTACGAAATCTTAGTCGTTACAAACGTATTGACGGAAATCTTCGTCAACTCAGCATTTACACAATTCATTCGATGAATCTCTGGGTTCGACTGCGTGGATGCCGTGTAAATTAGTTCGAGGATGTCACCCGCCTTTTTGTCCGACTCGCCGATCAAGATCATATCGGGGAAGAGCATGTCGCGGATCACGGAACCCAACGCGATGAACTCGGGGTTGTAGCACAAACCGAGGTTCTCCCCAACCTTGCGCCCCGACGCCGATTCCAATGCGTCGCGAATCTCGCCATCGGTCGATCCAGGCATGACAGTCGAAGTGACAACGACGAGGTGGTATTCCTTCTTCGCTCTCAATGCGAGACCGATTTTCGCTACCGCATCGACTACATACTTGTTTGTGAAACAGTAATCCGAACCGCTTGGAGTTGGCACAATCACGAAGGTCACATCCGAATGACGAACAATTTGAGCGAAGTCCGTCGTTGCGGTGATCCGTTCGCGATTCCTGTCGATCAGTTCCTGCAGGCCCGGCTCTTCCACCGGCGCTCGCCCCTCGTTGAGGGCAGCCACAAACTGCTGGTTAATATCCAAGCCGATGATGTCAAAGCCCTTCTCCGCAAAGACCGCTACCATCGGAGAACCAAGCTTACCTAAGCCAACGACGGAGAGTTTTGGACGATTCCCTCGGTCTGCAATTTGGGCTTGAAAAATCTGTTTCATGAAAATGAACCTCCCTGTTCGATGCATTGTCCCAAGCCGATTGCAGTATGCTCAATCAGCTTCCACGCCGGGTTCCTCCCAGGCGCGACGTACGGTAGCGATTTCCGGAAATCCAGGCAAGATCGGTTTTTTGCCGAAGACTGGGTAAACTGCGCACTTACCATCCGCCTGGGGAGGCATCGCTAAGAAAGCCCCGGGGTAAAGAGATAATCGTGGTGAGAAACCTGCCTAGCGGAGTAGCCATAATCACAGATTTTGCTCACTCGCCCGCGGATTGTCTCAGCGATTTCCGGTGGGGCGGTACGAATATCGTGCCCTCCCATGATTTCGACCACCAGGATCGGTCGATCGCGCTGCAGCGTCTCGGAGGCACCCTGGATGCACTCCAATTCGTGTCCCTCGACATCAATTTTCATCAGCCCGATGTTTTTTAGTCCGAGCGAATCGATCCGTACACCTCGGACAGGGAGATAGCCTTGGTGGTTCTCCTGACTAACCCCCGCTCCACCTGCATTTTCCCAGGTCAGGATACTCGGCATATAAAACTCAGTCTCTCGATCAGATGCAGCTAGGTTGATGCACTCGATATTGGGGTGGTTTCTGCAGTTGTTTAAAGTTAGCGAAAAGATCTCGGGATGCGGCTCCAGGGCATAGATTTTCTCGCCGTGTCTTGCTTGTTTTGCTAGCGCAATGGAATGAAGTCCCAGGTTTGCACCTGCATCGATCACATTCCGACCCACGGGAAAGTGGTCATGGAAAAGCTTCACGATATCGGCTTCCCAAACGGTTATTCCGTCGGTCATCCATTTGGAAATGCCGCTGTCGCTTGCGAGCACTTTTAGCTTGCCGTAATACGCATGCGAGACGTAAACAAACGGACCTTCATGCCGGCAGATGGCTTCTGTCGGATACTTGGCAAACCGGAGGGCCTTGCGGACGGTTTTCATCAATCTTGAGGTCATACTAATTTGTCCTTAGGACGGAATTTTTTCAATCCGAGTTGCCGGTGATGCATGCATCGCTCGCAGGGAGTGGTGTTTTTTTCGATCGTGGGACTCGCTGCGTTCGCTTCGTCGAGTCCGAGCCATCTCAAGCGATGTCGCTATCACCTTCTCAGCCGACTCTTGCCAAGTCGGCAATCGAAAATCTACGGGAGGCCAAACCGCTGGGAATTTCCCACCCTTCGAATACTCAACGAGCAGATGGGTCAACGAACGCGAGTCGCGAGGATCGAAGTACGCACAATATGCACCGCCGATTTCCTGGTGCACCGGAATATGGGATGCAAACACGGGCGTTCCTCTTATGATCGATTCGGCGATCGGCAACCCAAACCCTTCTGCGAGCGATGGAAACACGACCGCTTTCGCGCGCTCATAGGCATAGGTCAACTCCGCGTCCGATAGATCCGTTACCAGGAGGATGTTCTTGCCGTAGCGAGGATGTCTGCGAATCCTGTCGGCAATCGCTTTTCCCTCCCAACCAACAATCCCGGCAATCAGAAAACGCGCGTCAGGTGCGGCATGGAAGACATCATCAAAGATGTCGGCTAGCAAGCCCTGATTCTTCCGAGGCTCGATGGTCCCTACAGTCAGATAAGGACCATCCGGCGCCCTGTCGATAAAACGAACAATTTCAGGTCGCTGTACTGCTGTTGAACTAACTGCCTTGAAGTTCGATCCGTTCAAACATGCTCGCACTCGATTCTCAGCGATATGTTTGCGACCAAGTTTTTGCAACTTATCGCGACATTCCCCGGAAATCGTCTCCGAAACTCCCAGCACAAAGTCTGCACGACCAAGCGATTCATCCACCCAACGTTCGAAGATCGCGGTACTCTCGGGGGATACCAACTCGGGATAACGCAGGGGAATAAAGTCGTGTTGCAAGACCCCCAGTGAAACTCCCTGCTCCATCGCCTTGTCAATCTCAGTCCACATCGGCTCCGACCAAGACGAATCGGGTAACAGCAGAATATCACTGGAACGAAATGTGAATCGACTCTCGCTGGACTGCCTGCGCGCTAAGAAACCTTGAAGCTTGGAGAATTGCCTCCGCACAGATCGGCCGACGAATATCTTTTTCAGTCGATGTCCGAACCGCTCGATAGCCCCGTTCGGTATGCGTCGCTCAGGGATCTTGAGTTCCCCTTCGTCTGACAAAGGAGCCAACTCGAAGAACCGTCCCGTGAATTGGATGGGGAGAAGCTCAACACCCCGCCTGTGAGCAGCGACCCGACCGTGCTTCACCAGATTCCGTACCACGCGTTGGATCCCAGTCACCGCCGACGTCTTCATGGTTTGCGTGCAATCGACGCACAAACGCAGAGGTCCCTCCCAGCTTTGCTTGTGGTCCGCCGATTCGATTCCGCCTGCCATGGTTGATCCCACCTTTACTTGTCCCCTTCCCAAAGCGAAAGGATGGTAGATTCTTCACTCGTCTTTCACCAAGAGCAATCTCACCATTTCCACGCCATGGGTATCGCTAGCAAAGAACTGACTCCCGAAGTGAGAGTATTGCGACATCTGAAACCCGCTCCGGACGCAAGGCCTTTACTGAGCAGGGGCTATCGACAAACCGATCAGTGCTTCTGTAGCCACGATCGCATCGCCTGGAGATCTCGGGTGTTGAGGACATTTTCTTTGGAAAGCCCTCCCCGACGGGCGACGGAGACTCCGTACTGCATCAACGCCAGATTCGATAACGAATGGGCGTCGGTGTTGATCACCAACAACACCCCCGCCTCCGCCGCGCTAGATGCCATGATATCGTTCAGGTCGAGTCGCTCCGGGTTGGCGTTGATCTCAAGGCACTTATCAAATTCCTTCGCGGCTTGGATGATCGCGGCCAAGTCGATTTCATAAGGGTTGCGGCGACTGATTAAACGACCCGTCGGGTGCGAGATCGAATGGACGCTCGGATGCCGAATCGCCCCGAGGATCCGGTCGGTGATCTGCTCGCGCGACTGACGAGTACCGAAGTGGACACTCGCGGTCACCCAATCGGCTTTCTCGAGACATTCATCGCTCAAATCGAGCGACCCATCCTCGAGGATGTCGCATTCGATCCCTTTGAAGATATGAAACGAGCCATCGAGCTTCTTATTGATCGCGTCGATCTGGCGCCATTGAGCGATAGCCCGCGCATCATCGAGCCCGCGTGCGATGGTGACTCGTTTGGAATGATCGGTGATCGCAATGTAAGCCAATCCCATTTCCTGGGCGCGGGCAGCCATCTCCTCGATGGAGTTTTCACCGTCGGTAGCGGTGGTATGCATGTGCAAGTCGCCGCGAATGTCGGTTAGCTGGATCAAATTCTTGATTCGGTCTTTGATATCGACACCAAACTCGCATCGATTCTCTCGCAGTTCCGGTGGAATCCATGGGAGGCCGATGACGCGATAGACTTCTTGCTCATCTCTGCCGGCGACACGTCGCGTTTCATCATGCGTATCGAAAACGCCGTACTCGTTGACTTTCAAACCTTTGGACTTCGCGAGCGATCGGACATGAACGTTGTGCTCCTTGCTACCGGTAAAGTATTGCAAAGCCGCTCCCCACGCTTCTGGTTCGACCACACGCAGATCGATTTGGAAGGCATCTGAGATACGGACGCTCATCTTGGTATCGCCGCGGGCGAGTACTTCCTGGATCGCAGGAAACTCGGCGAAGCGGTCCATAACCTTTTTCGGGGATTGGCTCGTGACGAGGATATCCAGATCGCCGATGGTTTCTTTGCGTCGTCGATAGCTGCCGGCGAATTCGATCTGCTCGATCTCAGGGCAGTCCGCAAAGTGTTCGCGCAGGCGCGATGCGAGCGTGTCGGCCGCATCGATCGACAATCTCTTCGCGGCCTTTTCGACGATGCCGAGGTTCTGCAGGATCGACGCCTGTGTCTTGGTGCCGAAACCTTTGATCGCAGCAACTGCTCCCTGTTCGCAGGCTTCGCGAAGAGATGTCAGATCGCAGATCCCGAGCTCTCGATACAGTGCCATGGCTTTCTTGGCACCAAGTCCCGGCACCCGCATGATGTCGCGAAGGGTCGTCGGGATCTCGGATCTTAGTTTTTCGAGTTGTGGCAGATGCCCTGTATCGACGATCACTTTCGATTTTTCGGCAAGTGTCGCACCGATTCCCTCAATACTGGTCAGATCGAAATCTTTGGCGATCAAGTCGGCGACCGGATCGGCGAGCGCTGCAATCGCCATCGCACCGTGCCGATAAGCTCGAATACGAAATGGATTCTCACCGGATAATTCCAACAGATCGGCCATCTCTTCGAAGAGAGCCGCGAGTTCGTCATTGCGGATTCGATGTTTGGTCATGGCCTTGGCCTGTGAAGTACAGACAGGAAAATGTTGCTCATGGTTACAAGCCAGCGGTTCATGTCGTGATGGGTGAGGACATAGTCCTCTGCAGCACGAGTCCGCTCGAGCCACGGATCGGGTGTGCGGAAACGATCTTGAATGGCGCGGCACAGCGAGGGCGCGTCCGCCGGAGGGACCAGGGTACCCAGCGGATACTCTCGCAATAGTTCCCCAGGGCCCTGCTGTGTATTGGAGGCCACCACGGGCGCTCCGCAGGCCATCGCCTCCAACATGGCGTTTGGCATCCCTTCGTAAAGAGAAGGCATACAAAACAAATCGCAGCGTCGCATCATCGCATACGGGTTGGCGATATGGCCATACAAATAAACATGATCCTCGATCCTCAATGCTCGGGACTGTTCGCGCAACGATTCATGTAGCGGACCATCTCCGGCGATGTGCAGATCCAGATCGGGGAGCGACTGGGTTGCTCGCTCGTCCAAGTATTGAGCGACCGCTTCGATAAGATAGCGATGTCCTTTTTCAACACTCAATCGACCAGCGGCAAACAGATGGACGCGATCGCTTCGAAACTCGATGTTGGTGGGCTTGCTATCGGCAAGCGTCTGTATGCGCGGCAGATCGATCGGGCTGGGAACAACCTGAAATCGATCGCGAGGTATATCGTAGTATAGGGAAGCACTCTGCGCGGTTCCTGCGGCGACGGTCAATAAGGCAGCGCTCTGGCGATAGGCTCGTGCCAAACGTCGTCGTTTGATCCAACGCCATTTATTCTCTGATCGCTCGACATCGAATTGGGGTGGCGAGACGATAGTCGACACGCGTGGAACCTTTGCTTGACGCGTCGCGGGACCAGCGATCATGGTCATGTGGAACAGGCGGTCGTAGGTCAGGTCGATCCGCTCTCGCAAAAGTACCTGTCGCAAGTGGGCGATCTGCCAGTGGTGGATTCGCCCGGGCCAAGAAAGCTTGGGTGGGCGATGCTCATTCCAGAATGCGATGCGACGCACATCGCCCGGGATTTCGGATAAAAGTGCTCCTTGATCGTAGAGCAAATAGAGCATCGGATCGAATCGGGCTCTATCCAATCCGCGGAGCAGATACAACAATTGCCGTTCACTCCCGCCGGGCTCCATAGACGAGGAGCACAACAGGATTCGAACAGGGCGAGGAGCCATCACAAAGCAACAAGCTTTCGATCGAGGTAAAAATGGAAGTCGTTCAACGAGATGATTGTACTGCATTTGTGACCAAAGACGGATCGGTGATCCGTGAACTGCTGGCTCATCGCAATTCATGCATTCGGAATCAAAGTCTGGCCGAAGCCACCGTTCCGCCGGGAACTCGCACCGCCGCGCACCATCATCCCAAGACGGAGGAGATTTATTACATCCTCGCGGGCAAAGGGACGATGTTTGTGGGAGCCGAGTCACGGCCTGTTGCTCGCGGCGATGCGATCGCGATTCCGCCAGGCGCGGTCCACTGGATTGAAAACCAGGGGCCAGCAGACCTAGTGTTCCTGTGCGCTTGCTCGCCTGGCTATGAGCATGCCGATACCGTTATGGCCTAAGCGAAGAATGACCGACAACCTGGTCTTGCTCGGCGATCAAACCTTGGGTTGCTGCTGGGTAGCGCAGTGGAATGCTCCCAGGCCCCAGATGAAGTCGGACGCATCGACACGAATGATATCCCGGTCGGGGTAGAGATCCTGGAGCTTCGCGGCGGCAGCATCGTCGGTCTCCCGATACCCGAACTCGGGAACAATCACGATACCGTTGGCTAAGTAGTAGTTGCAGTAACTTTCCGGAACACGCTTCCCCTGAATCAACCGCGGAGGGGGGTGACCAAGGGAACAATCTGCAACGATCGTTCCTGAGCATCGGTCATCCTTTCAAGGTGCTTCCGCTGCGCTGATAGCTTCGGAGCATTGCTGTCGTCGCTCGTAAACGAGATCGCGGAAACGACCAATAAGTCCGCTGAACATCAATTTGATCGAGATTGCACTCAACGATTGCGATGCTTTCCTCATGGTGGCTGGCATGGCGGATCGAGCGTTGATAGCGATGTTGAATCAGGAGAGACCAACGCCTACCGATAATCGATATGTTCTTTTTACGAGACGGCAAGTGACTGACCTAGGAACCTAAGACAATCTTGAAGTTTCCGGTTGGGAGCGATTCCGACTTGGGATTCGCAGTGTCCAGCAACTGTGACTCCAAACCAATCGTAACGGCTTTGCGTTGTTCGGCCTTCAACTCCATGTAGAGACCGTCTCGCCGATTGTGTTCGGCTTGATTCTCGAAGTACATCTGCGTTACCAACTCCGATTGATTCGGGGGGGCGATTCGATAGTGAATGTGCGGTGTTCGAGCCGGGTACTTGCCAGGCTGAATCGTTCTAAAAGAAAACAGTCCGTCTTGCCCGGTCACGATCCGGGCCCAGTATTGAAAATTCGGGTCCATCGGTCGGTCGTTGCGGTCTTGCGGGTGATTGTATCGACCCGTCGCGCAGGCCTGCCATACCTCTACGATGACCTTGTTCAGAGGGCGGTCTTCCAGATCCACGACCGAACCGCGAACAATGATCTGCTCTCCATCCGCAACAGGAGATTTCTCGTCTAAGCGAGTCAGATCCGCGTCGTAGTACTTCTGCTTGTCAATCTCAGGAATCGGATAGAACGGCCCCTTGGTCTGAGAAGGAGTTGGGAGCAGTCCATCGCTCCACCAAGGGTCAGCGAACGCCAGTCTCGGGATCGTAGCCCCCAGACCGCTTCCGATCAGGGCCTGCAGCAGAAATCGTCGACGCGATGGTGTCATGATCGGAACTTTCGCAAAAGATGAACTTGAAGAAGCTTGTCGAACTACACAGGTATACGTCAGGCTCGACTATATGTCAGGGTCTGGTGTACATCACTTCGGCGCACTGACTTGTTATGAACACATTGATACCGCCTTTGCTTTAAATCCTGCATGCGTTGGATCGTATCACATTCACGTTGAGATGCACAGGAGTTTGAGATCTGAGGGAGCTCTCAACCGGCTTTGTTTTTCGGTCGGGTAGACCTATCTGCGGAGCTTCTATCGATCCCTTTGCAGACGTCCTTGTCGAATTAGTTATCGGACGTAGAACGGCACGGGAGGAAGAAAGGCGTGTTGCAGCAGGATGCTCGCGGTCCCTTCCCACACGGCGAACTTCGCAAGATAGAGGAAGCCGATGTAGAAACTGAGTGCCATGACGAGAGGAATCCACGCGATCCAGCGAAGTGACCAATGACGATCTTTTGATCGCATGCGACTGCGGCGAAGGGCCCATCCTGCCAAAAGCTTTGCAGGGAAAATCAGAGTTACAAAAAACAGCGACAAAACCCACCATAGTTCAGGCGGAATGACTTCGATGCGAAGCGGATACAGGGGAATCGACAGGACCACCAAGGCCAGCACCGAGATGAGAAACGCGAAGGGTGCGCGACGAAACGCGGTTCGTATGCCTTTGCGGTCAAACGCCGCGAGCAAGCGACCCTCACTCGCCATATGAATCGGCAGAAAGGGGAGATACATCAGCACCCACAGCATCCCCAAAGCCCCAACCAACCCGATCAATCCCAGGGGCCCGTTGTCGGGAGCCGCATTGTTCGGGCTGGTCAGCGAAAAGATCATGAGAATCGCAGGAATAGCCAGCCAGGCGACCGCCACGAGCGTCCCCAAAAAGCCGAGCTTCATGAGACGAAACAAATGCAGCGACGCGATCCAGTCCCAAAGTCGATCTTCCGCTTCTCTCCAAGTTTGCAAACGAAAGATGGTTTTCACAAATCGGATCGGGGCTGGCCATAGAAAGTGCCACCATCTACCGCCGCGAAAGAGCGCCCACGCGGACCAAATCACCCACAGCACTGCCAAGACCTGGGCTCCGAACCGCAAGCCCTGAGCTCGACCGGACCCCGGCTCGATCAATTCCGCACTGTATGCAAAGTCGGCGACGAGCCAAACAGGGAGCCATGTCAGCCCGATCCAAATCGCAGAGGAGACAATCGTTCCGGCGATCGCAGCTCCGGGAAAGCAACGGCTTGCGGGCATTCCGCGTGCAACTCGTCCGGAGGACTCTAACATGTAACCCAGGCTGGCAAACTGCAGAATGGGGATCGTGGCGGCCACCGCTAGGACGATCACCAACGACAGCCCATTCCAGCAACCCCCTAAAAAGGCGCGAAATCCGTAAATAATGCGAGAAATCACATGCATTGACTCCCTTGGGGGCAGTATTCCTGTGCAAGTTGCAACACTTCCTCGCACCATCCAAATTCGCCCGCTTTCCGAAGTTCTGGAATTGTAACTTGGAAAAGGGGCAAAAAGTCCAGAGGGACCGAGTGCCGATTTCGCGGTTGGTCGCGTTTGCAACCCCTCCGACCGCAACTAGTATATAGAGCGATTGTACTGTTCCCTGTCTTTTTGGAATTGAACTCATGCAACTTCGATTTACCCCTCTGGCTTTGCTACTTGTTGGGTTCGCAGCGACGATGGCAGCGCGTGCTCAGGATCCGCTCGACGATGTGTACGGCCACGCCGTTCACGCTTACTACCGAGGCGACGTAGCCCGCGCTCAGGAATTGCTCGATCAAGCAATCGCGGCTGGCAGCAAGGATCCACGTGCTTATTACTATCGCGGGCTCTGTCTTTCTGCTTTGGGTGGTGACACCTCTGCGGGCATGGCCGATTTTCAGACTGCGGCAGATCTCGAGATCAACGGCCAGAAAGTCGTGAACGTTGGCAAGGCACTGGAACGGGTGCAAGGGGCTGCTCGTTGCGCGATCGAATCGGTTCGACGAAGTGCACGCCTGGCATCGCGAGACAAGTATCTTCAAATGCAGCGTGCTCGATACGAGGAATCGCGAAGAGCTCCTGCCGTCGCACCTCGCGATTCGGATGTACCGCCGACCCCCGTACCCGCAGCGAATGATCCATTTGCTCCAGGCCTAGATCTCAACAAGGGGACTCCGACCCCGATGCCGGAATCGAACAAGCCTACTGCTCCTGCGACCAACGATCCGTTTGGCGATGCGCCCGGAGATTCGAACAAGGATGAGCCCCCTGCATCGGATGATCCGTTCGGTGGTAGTTCGGCACCACCCGCATCGGACGATCCGTTCGGCGGCAACTAGAGCCTAGTAGTTCTAAGCTAACAACGCTCAGATACTCTACAAGATCCATCGGTCATTCCGATGGATCTTTGCTTTGATAGGCAATGATACGGTAAGAGTCATCCATGGAGACTTCCATCGTCCATGTGTTTCGGTTGGGATAATCGATCAGGAGCTGCGGTAGCAGGGACTCGTCCCAACGCGCCCAAACGATTCGCGCATTTACGGGATCCGCGCCGTTGAAGACCCACTCGTGATGGAAGTCATGGCCGGGCGCATAACGAACGATGACCAGATGATTGCCTGCGCGTGCCAGCAAGTCTGCCTCAGCACTCGCTCGTTTCATAAACCATTGGCTCGGCGAGTTCGGATCCTGTGCCGCGGACACCACCATGCTACGAGTCGCCATCACCAATCCCAAGGCCTGCATTGCAACTAAGCCGAGCATGACCATCTTTTGCCTGCGAGAACTTTCGCCATGGATCTCTCGTTTGCTGCGTGCAAGAGTCATGAGTCCATAGTGCATCACCACGGCGCATAAGAGAATGGCTACCGGAATGAGTGGCGAAACATAAGTTGGAAAGAACCACGGGACACAGTTGATAATCGCCAGCGCGATCACCGCGGCCACGAGGATCACTCCGTACCGCTTACGCAAGCGAGGTGCGGCAACTACCGCAAAGGGAGCGGTCACCAAGATCCAACCCCAGTTTTTCATCATGTGCCAAACGCGGTTACTCATCAGTCTCGCGTACCCGGGCCAGGATGCAGAAGCAGTATAGGATCCCATCGACCAGACGCGATGAAATTGAACTTGTTCCTGGAATCGATGCCCTAATGCTGGTTCATGAGGCTGCTGCCAAATAAAAACCGGCGCGACCCCATATTGTTCTTCATGGAGTTGGTAAGGGAGCTTCAGCCACGAGCCGGTCACGCGTTGATTGATGGTGCCCTGCAAAATGAAACCGAGTCCCAACACGGCTCCCGCAGGTGCGATCGATTTCCAAAACGAAGCGTGAAGCAATCGACCCTCTCGCACCCAACCGATGGCCAACCCCATCCCCAAGATCGATGAGAGGAGGGCAACTTCAAAGGGTCGAGAAAAAATTCCTAGCACTAATCCGCATGCCACAGCTACGGGGGCAGGCCATGCCCTATTCACGCTGGATCGGTTCATGCGAAGCATTCCACCGATCACGAACGCCATGGCCGCGATTGCTAACCATCCATTGGTGTACTCTTGAGACCATCCGGTTTGCCACATCGGATGCAGTGCAGCGAACATGCCAAACGTCCATGCCCATCGCTTGGGAAGAGCGGCGAGGAGCATCCAAGTTATCGAACAGCAAGCCAAGCCTGCGGCGAGCCATATGCCCGTGTGCCACTCGCCGAACAAAAGTTTCCCCAGCGCGAGCATCGCGCCCATGCCGATCGGAAATTTCGCGGCGTAAGTCGGCTCGACGATGACATGGAAGGTCTGCAACAGCTCATGCGAGGGCGGAGTCGGATTGCTGACTCGACCGTGCCAAAGCGTGTCGGCGACGAGCAGATTGCCGAAGTCGTCATGGAGATTGGGATAGGGGGGCACCCATAGGGAAACAAGTGCCGCCACGAAAAATGCGACCACTCCCGGCGACAAACACAGGATCCATCGGAACACCCTTGGATGGAGCAACGGATGCAGGAATGGATGTCGTTTCATGAGACGATTATCGCACACGGGCCATCCGCAGCACACTCATCAGGAAACTGCTCGCTATGCACTGCACTCCGAGAGCGATCAGGCCGCTACCTGGGATAACCCAACGCATGGTTCGAGCGTAATCCAAAGCTCCAAATCCAGATTCGGCCCATGACCATGCAATCCATCCGATGCATGCGATACCGATCCCGATCATGGCGCACGAGACAACGAGCAATCGTTCGAGTGGTAGTATGCGATTAAACAATGAGACCCAGCGGTTCTCCGGGAGGATCCCTTCTGAGATCGCAAAAGTCTTAGCCAACATGGCACACCACACCCACTGCGATGCCACAAGAACCGATAGAGTTCCGATGAGTAGCGTATGCACATCCAAGGCCGCGCCCGCGATCATGAACTGCGGCAATGCGAGCAAGCAAAGAGCCAAACCAAAGATCGCAAGTAGTGCGCCAGGGAGCAGGAAGGTCCAACGTGGGCTCAAGAGCAAGAAGAAGCGAAGCGTGCGCCAACCATCTCGAAAGGTGCGCAGATGAGACCTCGAGTTGACGCGGCCATCGGGATGAAGCGTGATAGGAACTTCACCAATCTTCGCTCCGAACAAAGTCCCTTTGATGATCATTTCGGTAGCGAACTCCATGCCGGTACACCGTTGATCGAGACTTTGCTGCCACTGTTTACGAAACCCGCGCATGCCGCAATAGACGTCATGGATGGGTGTCCGAAACATCGTACGAACCAAGAACGACAAGGCCGGGTTTCCAAGCCATCGATGCAGCGGTGGCATGGCTCGAGGAAGGACTCTGCCCCCACCACTGGGTAGTCGGCATCCCTGGACGAGATCCTTCCCTTGGGTCAATTGCCGATAGAAGGGTTCGATCTGTGTAAAGTCATAGCTGTCGTCCGCATCTCCCATCAGAACAAATCGACCTCGCGCCGCCTGAATCCCACCCATCAGCGCCGAACCGTATCCTTTTTGCGACACGGCGATGACCCTCGCTCCGGCCTTTTCCGCTAAGTGTTGAGAACCGTCGGAACTGCCGTTGTCAGCTACGATTACTTCGCCTGGGATGCCGAGAGCTTCGATCGCGGTTCGTGCTTTGCGGACACATGATGCGACGGTATCCGCCTCATTCAGACAGGGGATCACGACCGACAATTCGAGTTCGGAGGATTCGAGCTTGGTTGTGGCGAATGGCTCGTTCGGCGGAACAGCGTACGGAGATCGGGAACCCGACAGCCATGCCTCGGCTCGGTTCAAGGAGGAATCGATTCGAGCTTCAAGCACCTCGTCCGAGAGGATTGCGATATCGATAGGTTCGGGATGGGAGGAGGCCAGCGAGGGCTTCTTCCCGGTCGGGATTCGCCGAGGGCGAGTGCGTTCCATGGGGTATTCCTGCGAGAAACGGGCTCAAATGCTGCAGAAGCTTACTCCAGAAGATCATGACCGACCGGGGAATCACGGGCAAAGCTCCCTCCACATGGTGGCCGAAAGTTGCGATTGAATGGGTTGTAGGAACTGCAAAAGCACTTTCGCGAATGGCTAGTCGGATTTACGATTTAGCCCTTCCAACAGGACTGCAGGGATCGGGAAGGATGGCACTTGCGACGAATACCGCAGGGACGGTGACTGGGGATCTGGGTGAAGCACGAAAGACCTCAAGCCTGCAACGATGAAGATCTGCTTCAGGTACTTGGCTACCTGAATTTCTCGTCAGGCAAATCGGATCCGAAATTCTTGTCGACGATGAATCGTCTCTACGGTCGCGTGCTGGCCGGAGCGCCGGAACACTTTTCTCCGTACGCAGGGCTTCCACCATGGCTCATTCTTTGGAACGAGTTGCAGGATCACCTCAAGCGAGTCAGGTCGGATAAGGATGCATTTCGGGAATGCGACCAGGCCGAGCATGTGATGCATTTGGTTTGGCAGGTCCTGCTTCCAGATTATCTCGACTACCACAGCGACTTGCTGTTTCATCAAGAGCCCGAGGGTTTGTTCAATGGCTTGTTCTTGGGACGTGCCGTAGAAGCGGTCCTGCAACAGGGTGGTCCTTGGGAAGATGTTGGTCGCATTGTTTCGGGCGCGATTCGGCAGCTGAACGACTATGTGGGTTATCGGCCGGTCGCGGTCCTGGAGGGGCGGCGACTGGAACCCTATCCGCATGAGTGGCTTCGTCCCATACCACTTTACATCCGTGAGGTTGGTGTTGCCTACGGTCCGTACTACGACATCATCACACGCGCTCTGGATATACTTTGCGAGACATCGAGTGGCATTCTGCGCGATGCGCAGTTCGATCCGAATATGCTCGATGAATTGGCCTTGGACCCGCGAGCGTACGATTTTGATCATCCCGTGAACAAGCGTCCGAATTATTATTTCGGTCAGTGGGATCCGCATTTGATGGATCAAGCTGGCAATTACCGACGATTCGTTCTTCAACAGGTGACGATCGATGCCCTGCTAGCCCGAGTCAGACAGCACAGTGACATTCCGTACGAGCAATCGTTGGTCGAAGCATCGGTGGTACTCGTGGGGACCATGCTGATGGCATCGGGAATCTCGGGTGGATCGGTAAACGCGTTTTCGTCGAATACAACCTTGGTCGGTCTGTTGTCGACCATCGCGAATTATCGAGATACCTTTTACTCAGAGTTTCTCGATCGACTTATGGGCACGCACCGCGAACGGTTGGTAGCGGAGGCTACGATTCGTCGGCAACCGCTCGGCGGTGCACGACAAGAGCTCAATACCAATCTAGCCCGCCTGCGAGCGGCCCAAGTTGAGCGAGTACAGTTGGCTCGTATCTTTGCACGCATGGGGAGTGCGACTGCTGCGAAAGACGAATCGGACGATGTTCACGTTCCATCGGCGAGAATTTTGTGCCGCATCGATTGCTTGTTGACGATCGGCAATCAGCAATTGCGACGAGAGGAATTGCAACAAGCATCGGAGATCCCAGATCAGATTTTCGACTTGATCCAACGAGGGATCGAGTGCGGTGCGCTGGTTGATCCTTGGAACATACTCGGCTTCGCCGGTAACTTTCCGCGATTCATTGGGACCGATGCAACGGTCAGCGATGAACGGGTGCGGGAGCTGGTTCAGATCATGGAGCAGTTATTCGCGCTTCTTGCACGCGTTTGGCGGGAGGCTGCCGCATGCAATGATGCCCCTCTGTGCGAAGCAACCGAAGCTCGGTTCCGCCGCATCTCGCAATGGTGGCGCAAGTATGCAGCCCATGAAGTTAGCGATGTGCACGCGACCGATCCCAACGAAACCCTCGAATCTTCGCAAATGGTCGCGCGAGCACTGCGATTGTGGAACCAAGGCGGGGTGGCCGCAGGGGACCTGAAATTCTGGACTCCACACGCAGAGCTGTTCGATTCACCCAAGGCCTATGCATTGGTGATCGAGGCACTGCTCGATCGCGGCGATTTTGTCAGTTGCATGGCGCTGCTTGTGCATTGGCTCAACAGCGTCGATCGCGTCGGGTTGCAAAGCGGCAATACGTCGTTCTCCGATTTGGCCCGTATGTGGCTCGAACGATTGTTCGAACATTCCTACCCCTCATCTCTCAATGATTCGAATGACTTCCCTGGTCAGTGCGCCGAGAGCGAACACGTTCGAATGTGGGAGCTGGTCGAGAAATTCTTCGATTATCTCGAAGCCAATGGCGAATCCTTTTGGACACCTCCCCAGTTTCAACTGTCAACCAGCAAGAGCAAGAAGCGTCGATCCAAGGGAAACCCAGACGATGAGTCCACGTTCAATGCTGCCTGGGAAGGGGTCACTTACGAGGATAGCACCGATGATGGTATTGAGGGACCTCTCTTTGAACAAGATGATGGCACCAATGAAGAACTGAGCACCGAATCAAAACGGATCGGCGAGCATTTAACGTTTCTGTCCGCCCTGGCACAAATGTGGAAACTGGTGGCTCAGTCAACGCAATTTCTCTCGCCACAGCAATCCACTCCGAACACGCTCGATCGCAAACAACGCATGTTATCGGCGATCCATCGTTGGACGGATCAGTGCCTACAAAACCGCGATGGGCTGATCGAACTGCTGGATCAAGTTCGAGGATTCGCGATCGCGAAGGGAGGTACCGATACCGACTCGATGACTCGCTATGATCGTCAGCGTGTGGTGAAAGAGTCGCTCATGGAACGGATCCTCGCCTCAGCGGTCGAGACGGCGGTCGCGGGAAGAATGCTGCTCGGCTCACTCATCGCTCAATCCGAGAACCGGGACAGCGTTCAACCGCTATTGATCAATCTACCGAACGATGAGTTGCTGACGGTAAAGCTGTATGGCGATATAATGGCCGGACACCGCGAAGCCGTCGACACATCGTTCAACGAATTTCTCGCCGCAATTCGAAACGAACGATTGCTGTATGTGTCGTTGGCTCGGGGGGGCGATCCCAGGGAAATCCTCGTGGCTCGGGTTCGGCGTCGTGCCTTGACCCATCTGTTGACTTGGCTGCCCAGGCAAGGTTTCTACCTACAAGCCTGTCGCCTTGTCGATGCTGCGCGACATATGGAGCACCAGCACCCCGTGGGACACGGAGCCGTCACGGAATTCGATGAATTGTTTCAAAACGCGTTCAAGGCCATGGTGCGCGGGTTGATTCGCAATGCCTATCAGTGGCAAGCCTCATCACCCAAACCGAAACGAACCTCCCGTTTGAGATTGACCCAGTCCAACTTGGAGCGTCCGATCGATGCAAAGACTTGGCAGTCATTGGAACTTGACAACATCGTCGACCAAAACCCGCCGGAACCGGACAGCGAACTGCTTGTTCCATTGCTGGAACAACTCACGGAGATTCTGCTGTCGAGTTGGTTGTCCCATTCCCGCACTTTGCGTCTGAGCGTTCTCGAAACGGTTGAGGGAACGGCGACCTGGAATCAGTTATCGCAGTTCATTCAGAACTACGGTAAAGGGCTCTTTACCCAAGGTTTCCTGAGATTGTCCAACGTTCGCGCGATCCTGCACCAAGGAGTGGGTTCATGGCTTGAAAACGCGATGATCAATCAGGACAGCGAAGAGATGCAGCCTTTGCTCGACGCGATCGAACGCGGGGATATCAGCGTCGAAGAATCGCAACGCTGGTTGGCTATCGTTTTCGAAGCTATCATCGATCATTTCACCGAGTACAAAGACTACAACAGCACCACGACGCAATCCGATCGCGGCGAGATGCTGTACATGTTGCTCGATTTCCTTCGATTGCGAGTCCGTTACGACCGCGTATGTTGGAATCTCAAACCGGTATTCTGGGCTCATGAAGTGCTCGTTCACAATGGTTGTCAGCAATCGGCACAGCAGTGGCGACGAGCACTATCGGATCGCGTTTCGCGTGAAGCCGACATGTATTTGGAGAAGCTATCAAAGCTTCAAGAACAGTATGCGATGAAAATGCCTACGGTCGCGGATCGACTCAACGAACGATTCGTCAAGCCGATGGCGATCGATCGCATGCGAGCACTGATCCGGCCAGCGATGCGGCAACTGCGATCCAACGATCGCGAAGAGAGCCGGGCTTTTGAATTGCTCGTGCAGGAAGCCCATCTCATGATGCGCGAGCCGACAGGAGTCGGACTCGAAATTCCCGCTTGGCTGGTTATGATCGAAGAGGAAGTCGATCGAGTCGTTCACCAGCACATGCACATGCCCCAAGTGCAGCGGCTCGAACGCGCGGTACCGTCTATCCTGGTACCCCTCGAAGATATCCGGCGGCAACTGCAACAGGCCACCACGCAGAACAGAAACCTGCGAGCCCCCGGCAATAAGTCATAGGTTGAGTGTTCGATAAACTGCTCATACACAAGTGGAGCACAGTAGATCCGCTGTCCCCAGCTGCTCGGATTTTGGTAGCCGTAGTGCGCAAACACTCGGATCGGAACCGAGGCAAACCCCGCCATCTCCTGCGCACTTCCACCCGGCTGCTCGCGCATCTCGGCTAGCAATGCGCAACGCGTCCGATCCCGATGATCCCATCAGCCACAATGCGTCCTCCGCGATTTCCGAATCTCATCGGCATGGCATTCAGTGTGGTGCAGCAGCCGGTGCATCCGCATCGGTCGATATCGATTTGGGCGGGAAGAATGCGAACAGTAGCAGAATCGCTGCGATCGCAGATGCAGCGGCTGGAAAGAGCAGCAACTTGCTGTAGTCCGTGGTCGCATCCTCTCCCACTTGAGTCGTGTACTGATTGTTTAATGCTCGCCACGCAAATCGGGAAATGATCGGCCCAAGCCCAAAGACCAGCAAGTTGAACAAACCCTGAGCACTGGTTCGTGCGTCTTTGGGAAATACCTTATCGACGAAGATGTAGAGTGTCGCGAAGAAGAACGCATAACAGATTCCGTGCATCACGTTTGCTGCCACGGCTAACCAGGGGACCCATGCCTCACCTGCGAGAGGGAAAATAGCAGCCCAAATCAGGAATCGTGCTGTGTGTCCGAATACACCGATCGCCATGGTGTACCGCCAGCCCAAACGAACGAGCACAAAGGATAGGAAGAGCATGGTTATGATCTCGGCGAGCTGTCCGACAGTCATCGCTGCCTGCACCCAGTTCTGTGCGACCCCGACTTTTCCAATGTAGGTAAACGCAAAGAAGAAAAAGCCATCGTGCACAGTCGAGTCGATCGCGGTCACGATGAAGAGAATGATCAAAAAGGGATTCGCTAACAGTGTTTTCAGTGCTTCGACCCACGCCAGAGAGTTTCCTGCCTCAACATCTTTCTTGGGTGGCGTGTGGGGCAAACTCATGCTCAGCGCTGCCAATAGCAAGCTGGCGACACCGGCAGTGATGAACGTCCAACTTTTTCCTAGATCCAACGCTGCGCCTGTAAGCGGTGTTCCCATCGCCTTGCCAAGCCATTCGGTGATGCCGGACGTTTGTGCGAGGGAGGGGACCTCGGCCCAGTCGGTTAGGATGAAAATAAATGGCCATGCTGCCGCGATCCAACCAATGGTTCCCCACAAGCGGATCGGACCAAAGTCTTTCTGTGGATTGGTGGCTGCCGCAAAGAGAATGGTGTTCGTGACACTCATCGTAGGGACATAGAACAGACAGTGAACCGCCATGCATATGAAGAAGACCCAGAAGTTCGCCGTTGCTTCCGGATTGGCAGCCTTCTCCGCGAGGAAGTTTCGAGCGAGGAAACCGAAAGCCAACAGTGCGATCCCACCCACCAAGTGACTGAATCCAAGGAACCGCTCAGCGGCGAAGTTGCGATCGGCAAACTGATTGGCAAAGAACATCGCAAGGATGGCTGAGATTGGAAAGGCCATGTCCAGCATCATCGCTTGCCATGGTGCGAAACCGAGAACCCCTTCCCAATATCCGAAGCTCTGCGGCAACCAAGCTCCCCATATAAAGAACTGGAGAAACATCATGATCGACAATTGAAAACGTACAGCAGGAGTCATAGCGTTCGCACGAAAGAAAAAAGTGAACTTGCTTTGAACTCGAGAGTGTAATCCATTGGACGGGCAGGGGAAAGAAGCTAACACTCTCTCGAGCGAGCTAATTCAACCATACCCCGAGGCTTTCGACGGCGCTCCGGTTGGGATTCAGCCGCGAAGTCCCTATAATCCTCCGCGTCGCTTTCCTCCAGGACGAGTTGAATTTGATGCCAGAGCCAACCAGCCCAGAGCAGGGCAATGCCGACGCTGAATTTATTGCAACTGCCCTTTCCGGTTATCGATGCCCGATGGGACATTACGATGAATTGATCGACACCAGCGGCCAGGTTCGCCCGGGATATCGTCGACTGCTGGGGCTCGAACCGGTTCTTTCCAGTCCGGAGATCGTCGTTCGCTGGAAGGCGACCAAGCAATCGCTTCGAGATAATCCCCCCCCATCGACAGGGCATTTGATCAAGTCAGGTATTCCTCACTCCTGGGAACTGGATCCGATTCCGTGTGTACTGGATTCCGATGAGTGGGCATCATTGGCCGACGGGCTTCGGCAGCGGATGCATCTTATCGATCTCGTTTTGACCGACATCTATGGGAAGCAGGTTCTCCTGCGCAACGGAGTGATCCCGCCAGCGATCACCTACAGCGCTCCTTCTTACTTGCGAGCCGCGCGCCGAACCGATGGCGAACGTCGACGCATGTTGCACTTGTATGCTGCCCAGGTCGCACGCTCCGCTTCCGGAAAGTGGCTTGTCGTCGCAGATCGAACGCAAGGACCGAGCGGTTGCGGACATGCAGTCGAAAACCGCTTGGCGATGTCCCGACTGTTGGCGGACGATTTCCAGTCGATGCGAATCGAACGCCTGGCGGGTTTCTTCGCTTCGCTGAGGCAGTCGATACAAGATGCCGTCCCAACCAAGGAAAAGAATCCTCGCATCGCGCTCCTTTCCCCAGGGGTGCAAAGCCAAACTTATTTCGAGGATGCCTACCTCGCGCGTTATCTCGGATACAGCTTGACTCAAACCGCGGATCTTACGGTGCGAGGTGGAGTGGTCTACCTGAAAACGCTCGGCGGCTTGGTCCGCATCGACGGAATCCTGCGACGCATTGCAGACATCAAATGCGATCCGCTCGAGCTGGATCCCACCGGTAACGAGGGGGTGCCGGGACTGACGCAGGCGGCTCGCGAGAATCGAGTCTTCATGGCCAATGCGATCGGTACCGGATGGGGCGAGAGCCCAGCCCTGATGGCTCTCTTGCCGAAATTGTGCGAACTCTTGTTCGGTGAACCTCTAAAGCTTGAGAGCATCCCCTCGTGGTGGTGTGGGGAGCCGGAATCATTGGCCTATGTAATCGAGCACCTCGATCAATTGATCATTCGCAACGCGTTCGTGCGCCATTCCGCTCATCAAGTGATCGGTCGCGAACTGCAAGGGGCCGAACGAGATCGACTCGTGGATAGCATACGAGCTCAGCCGTGGTCTTTTGTAGCGATGCAACCGGTCCACTACGGGTACGCCCCAACGTGGGAGCATCATCGCATCGTTGCTGGGCCAGCGGTGTTCCGATTCTTCGCCTGTTACCATCGAGGCAAGATCGAGGTGATGCCCGGCGGCGTCGCGCGCGTTGCCGAATCCGCCGACAAACTCGATGAAAGCTTGGTCTCTGGAAATATGAGCAAGGACGTATGGGTCATTAGCAAGGAGGTAGTTAAACCGATCAGTCTGTTGACGTCTGGAAAACAGTCGATGGAGTTGAAGCGATCGGCGATGGACTTGCCGAGCCGCGTCGCTGAGCATCTTTTCTGGTTGGGCCGATTCGCCGAGCGAGCAGAGTTCATGACACGGCATGCCCGCTACTGCACCAGTCAACTGACATCGGAACTGTCCAGCGAAGTACTCGGTTCGCACTGGCAAGTGGTGCGTGCCTTGGCGGAGAGCACTGGGCTAGAGAATGAAGCACCCGCCGACACCCCCGAGATCGCCATGCACACCATGCGTGGCGCTGTGCGCGATTTTCTTTTCGATCGCAGCAAACACGATGGAATCGCCGCAGCCGTACAAGGGCTTCTTAGAAACGCAGAGAACATCCGGGATCGACTCAGTCTCGATTCATTCCAGATTATCAGCCGCCTCGATTATTCCGTTCTCATTCCGTGGGCTAATCCACGGGATCGCATGGGAGATACACTGCTGATACTCAATCAAATCATCAGCTTGCTCTCCGCCTTTTCCGGATTGGCTTCGGAAAGCATGACCCGCGGCCCCGGTTGGCATTTCCTGGATTTGGGACGGAGAATTGAACGGGGACAAAACCTGTTGCGGTTGATCGATAATCTGCTCGTTCCTGTCCATCGCAATTACCGGCAACTGCTCCAGTCGATGCTCGACATTTGCGATAGCTCGATGACGTATCGATATCGTTACTTGATGAGCTACGAAATCGGGCCTGTTTTGGACTTGCTGGTGGTCGATCAATCCAATCCGCGAGGACTGGCGTTCCAATTCATGCAGATCGTCTCCCACTTAGACGCCTTCAACGTCGGCGATAAGACGGAATTGGTACGGCAACGCAAGCGGATCACGGATTGTCGCGCTTCGCTCCGGTTGCTGGATCCAGACGCGATCGGAGATGTGATCGTGCCGGATGAAGCAGGTCACCAGGAGCGCAAGCTGTTGCGAGACAAGGTTCACGATTACCTAACCGATCTGAGCGATCTGAGCGATTTCGTATCGAGGCGCTTTCTGACTCACACCGCGATTCGCCAGCTCGAAGACATGGTCAACCAATAGCCTGAACTCTTCTATCAGGATCTTTTTCCGTGCCACCCACCTATTTGCTTTTCCTCCCCTTTCTGCTACCCTGTTTT
>JAGWWZ010000190.1 GCA_018970165.1 Planctomycetota bacterium
GCAACCAGAACGCAAGTCCCACCGCAACGAGGTAACGCATGAAGAACGATCGGTAGGCAAGTTCACACGTCCAAATGTTAGCCGAGATGCGCGAGCATCCGGGTTGAGGCGAATTGAACCTTGCAACTTTTGCCACAGTTCAACCCGGCAGCTTGCGCTGCTCGGCTATCATTTCGCTCGCTACGCTTGCGGTATGTGGCAGATACGGTCGATCTCTCCGTGCGATTGCCGTCCGATGGGGACAAGCCCCATCGAAACCAAGAAAGTGGAACGACGCGGAGCGTCGTGCCACGATCGGTACCACGATCAGCGAGTCGGGCGCTCAGGCGATTGGCTCTGCGATTGAATTTGAGTCGAAGACAACTCACCGCGGTACAGACGGACATCTGCGATGCGACCGCGATAATGATCTTGAGCGCCGAACCCAATTTGAAGTGGTGCTTGGATGTTCAGGTCATAATCCTTCGCATCCATCGGCGAGGACTCGGACACCAGCAAACCATCGATGTAGAGCTTTAGCGTTTTTGCTCCCCGTACGGCAGCGATGTGATGCCAACCGGGTGAGAGTTGACGATCATAGGTCGCGTTGCGGCCTGCTTCAATCGATAGCACGCGGCCTGACGGGAGCGTCCCAACAAACAGTCGCCCTTGGTGCACCGCCATCGACCAAGCCCGCCGATACTTGACGTCGGGCGTGTGATCGACACGACCAAAGCGGGTCCAGTTCTCGTCGCCATCGTAGCGATAGATCTCCGCCAGTGGCAATGTGCCCCCATACATCTTGCCATTGTAGACCAGGAGGGGCATCGCCTCGAGTTCCTGCCCCAACTTTCCAGTATCCACCCAGTCGAGATCTCCACGGTAGCGAAACACGTGCGCCTTGGGCCATTCGCTGACATAGAGCTCGCCACGATGGATTCCGAAACCGTATGTTTGTGTTGCCTCCGGAATCACACCGACTTGCTTCCACTCTTGGCCATCGAAACGAAAGACCGAGCCTTCGTCATAGCTAGTCGCGTAGATCGCGTCGTTGAAAACAGTCAACGCTTCGACTCGTTTTCCGTCGGGAGTAGGACACGCGGTCCACTCTTGGCCACCTTCGTAACGAAAGAATCCTGCAGGTCGATACAGAGAACTCGCATAGAGTTTTCCTCGGAATACGACGAGCGATGCGATCGCTTCGGTCTCAGGTGATAACGAACCGCAATCCTCCCAGGTATCTCCTTGCGCCAGTCGAAAGACCTTGCCGCCGAATGCTGGATTTTCGGATTCCGATAAGCTCGAACCTGCCAGACGATACTTGGACGAAGCGGCATACAAACTGCCGTTGTAAACGGCGAGCGAGGAGATCGAGTTGGATCGGTCGGGACTTCCGAGATCCGTCCAGCGGTCATCCCCCTCCCAACGAAAAACGCGACCGGTCTGATCTGCTCCAGCATGGCATGTTGATGCATAGAGTCGCCCGTCATGCACACACAGCGAGAATACATAGACCGCATCACCGAGTCTCCCATGATCGGTGAATTGACTCTCGACTCGGGCATGATCGATCCCGAAATGGACTTGGCGCGTATTGGGTTGGCTATTGGTCACGCCTCCATGGTTGTAGATTCCCAAGTGAAATCCGCGACGTTCTTTCGAGTCGTAGCAACTGACCAGATCCCCGAGGCTATCCCCTAAGTCTTCATCCGTATGCGCCCAAAGCGAAATCGAGAACGGGGCGGTTCCAAGCTTCAGTCTGTCTATCTGTGCAACCTCGACGATAGAGGTTCGCCCATCGAAACGCGCCCCGCGAATCTTACCGAGCGATTCGTCTCCTTTCCCAAAGTCGATCCCTGTCGCGATTGTTTTCAGGTTCGATGACGAAGCATCCTGGGCATCGTCCAGTAGCGGCCAATGCCCCACAAGCTCCGCATCGCTTGCTTGTTGCGCCAGTAGCAGATCGACTCGTGACGCGAAAATCGACGCCGTCATCAACGTCATGATCCATGTTGTGAAAACGCATGAACGCTGCGTGAACTTTGAATATCGCATCGTGTAAACAGATCCCATAGTGTCTTCTCGAGTTGCAGACGGATAGAAGCGGCCAAACGAAAAAATTCGATATCGCCCAGTGAAACCATACAAGTGAAATCGATCCGCGTATTGTTGCAAACCTCAAGCCCGATCGCGAAGGGATTCGATAGCCGCTTGAATTATTTTCGATTTTTTGGTTGACTCACTCAACCTCCTGTTGTACTATGCCGTTAATACAACGGTACAGGAGGTTTCGCATGCAGATTCATATTCAGGCTCAAGACGGGGTCCCGATCTACTTGCAGGTAATGCAGCAGATCAAGTACCTGGTCGCTTCAGGCCGACTCGAGCCGGGGGAGGAGTTGCCGTCGATCCGAGCGCTCGCAGAACAGCTGCTGGTCAATCCGAACACGATCGCGCGAGCGTATCGGGAGCTTGAGGTTGCCGGGGTGGTGGAGAAGCGGCGGACGGCTGGCACGTACGTTGCCGAAAACGGTTCGCCGCTAGCGCGGAAGGAACGGATGAAATTGCTTAAGGAACGGGTCGATCAGCTTTTGGTCGAGGCGTTTCAAATGGGGTTCGATTTGGACGAGGTTTTGAAGCTGGTGGGCCAGAGCGAACTGGCTGCACGCAATCCGAAGAAAGGGGACTAGAAACCATGGTTAATTCGGCTTCTGTATCCTACAACCAGGCCTTAGAGATCAAGAACCTTAGCCGCAGTTTCGGGAGCAAACAAGCGCTGCACGACGTGTCGCTCCCTATCCCGCGTGGCGGAGTCTTTGGCTTGATCGGTGCCAACGGGGCAGGGAAAACCACGTTGATCAAACACATTCTCGGGGCCCACTATGCCGAGACCGGTTCGGTCCGAGTATTTGGTTTCGATCCGGTGACGCATCCGGTCGAGGTCTTGAGCCGCATCGGATACATGTCCGAAGATCGAGACATTCCCTACTGGATGCGAGTCCAGGAGATCATGAATTACACCCGAAGCTTCTTTCCGAAATGGGACGCGAGTTTTGCTGAACAGTTGCGGGAAATGTTCGATCTCGATCCGAAGCAGCGGATTCGGACCCTGTCGCGTGGACAGACAGCTCGCGTTTGTTTGCTCCTTGCGCTCGCTCACCGCCCCGAACTGCTGGTGCTCGATGAACCCTCCTCGGGTCTCGATCCGGTAGTGCGTCGCGATATTCTGGCTGCCATTGTCCAAACGGTTGCCGATGAAGGTCGAACCGTACTCTTCTCGTCCCACTTGTTGGATGAAGTCGAACGGCTTGCCGATCGTGTTGCGATCCTTCACGAAGGGCGAGTCCTTCTCGAGGGCGAACTCGACGCGATTCAGGAATCGTTCCGACGCATCACGCTCCGGTTCGAGCAAGCGTTTTCCGAAGCCCCAAGCATTCTCGGTGCGATCGAGTATCGCGGAAGTGGTCATGAGTGGACCTATGTCTGCCGAGGAGATCGGGAGCAACTCATCCAAGCTGCGAAAACAGTAAAAGCCGAGGTGGTTCACGAGGCCTCCGTCAGCTTGGACGAAATCTTTGTTTGCAGTGTCAATCGAGCCTAGCTACGGCTCAATCCGTTCAACGCAAATTCCGGAGGACCTTCCATGCAATCCGTAACTGCCGCACTGACCTGGGAATACCTAGCACGCAATCGTTGGATGCTATTGCTGGGCCTACTGCTTTCAAGCCCCATCGCATGGGTAACGCTCCTTCCGTTCAGGGACGTCGACCTGCAGAGTGTTTCCCAACGCGAAGTGATTCCCATTCTTATGATCAATGTCCTATGTCTCGTCGTCGTGATTGGCGGCTGTGTGATAGCGACGCAAGGGAGCATGTCGTCGTTCTATCTCAAGCCCATGTCGACCACAGCGATCGTCAACTTCTTTTATTGGGGAGGTGCGTTCCTGGTTGCCTGTCAGGTCGCTCTCATGCTTTGGATGTGGAAGATATTCTTCGTCAGCGATTGGCCAATCGTCGGTTCGGTGTTGTTTGCCGTCGTTTGCTGGGGTGTGTTTCAGCCGATCTTTCGCGGTTCTTTAGAGTCTCTTTCGTGGGTCATTATGGCCCCTGCAGCATTCTTGATTCTCTGTTTTTGGTTGATGGCCAAACACGGTATTCCTGTGCAGCGTGGCGGTATGCTCTCGCCGCAGGTCCATTATTGGGACAGCATCTCAGGAAGCGATGGCTTGATCGCAATCACGACGCTCTGTATCAGCTACGTTTTGACATTGTGGCGGGTTGACTACGATCGGAGCGGTCGATCGCGACGGACTTGGACCGATCGCGTGCGAGACTTCTTTGCGTCCATCGATGCGCGATCAGGTTCTCGCATGAGGTTGTTTCAATCGCCGGTGCATGCTCAGGCGTGGTACGACTTTCAAAGTCGGACTGCCACGATTCCATGGCCGGTCTTGAGCATAGTTCCTTGGTTTTGGCTCCTTGGGATCATCGCTGGAGCGATCTCGCAAGATCTGGGGACCGGATTGACATTCGCTTTGATTGGCGTCACGGCTGCCACGGTCGTTCAAATCATCCCCGCACTTTTTCTTCCGTTTATTTCTTTTTTGGGCCATACCATTACTCAGGAGACCACGACGGGTGAACATATCAATATCAAAAATTCGCTTTCCCTGGGGATGAGTCCGTACCTGTTCTCTTTACCCATGTCAGACAGGCAGCGAGCGCAAGCGATTCTTCGGTCGTCTGCTTGGGCGTGCGGTATCGCATCGGCTATTGTTCTGTTGTCCTTGGCCGTGCCCGTTGGGCTGAGTTGGGGTTTCGGAGCCGACCTGACGATGCGTAAGGATGAGGGGCCTGTAAAACTGGATGTGCTCGTTCCTTGGTTCTTGGTAGTCGTTTGGGGCGGCTCATTGCTTTTGTCGTTTGTCTTCGCCACACTCGTTTTCACATTGGATTTTCGGAAATGGAACCTCCGAGATTGGCTCACACCCCTGATTCTGATTGCGGTGTTGATCGCATCCCTCACGCCGATCGCTCTTCCGTTATCGATGGGACTGGGTGTCATTGCCGCTGGGTATCTGGTCTATGCAACGGTCCAAGCGGTAACGCGAGAGGACATCTCATGGGTAGGTGCCAGTCTCGTTTGGTTGGCGGGGGTGGCATTCTTCGCAGTCTTGTTCCTGGTATCGCCAGAGAACTTTGGGGATTACGGATTGGTGCTAGGAAGCACTCTGCTGTTGCTCGCGATGTTGCCATTCTTTACCACGGCATCCGCGATCAGGGATCTCCGAACGACATAGAGCCTACCAGATACCATGGGATGATTGCTCTTTAGGGGGCCGGTCAGTAAAGTGACTCGTTCTCGGGGAACGCAATCCGTTCCCTTTGATTCACTTCGCCCAGGAGCGTTGTACCGATGACAAGCGATGAAATGAATAACCAGGAACCGATCGCTGCGAATGTTGCACCGGATTCCGTCAGCAATGCGAATCTTTCCATGCCCACGGACCATTTACCATCCACTTTGCAAACGCCTCCATCGACGCAGGATTCCAAGCCGCGATTGTGGACCGTTTTTTTGACGACGGTCTCCGCAACGCTTTGCTACTTAGGCATATCATTGGCGAGTCTCTTTATTGCAGTGGTGGTAGTCGCTGCACTTTCAGTGAAAGACTCGACCAAGAAGTCGCCGGACGAACTGATGAACGCTGTGTTTGAGCATCCGGCTTCGATCTTTTATCTTTTGATTCCCGGCCACATCGCCCTTCTTGGGATTGCGATCTTTGCGGCGATCCTTTCACCGACTCCGTTCGCGGCGAGATTGTCACTGAATCGTCCCACATGGCCGTGGTGGGCTACGGCTGCGGCAGTACTTACCGCACCGTTTCTCTCATTTCTTTGGTCGATGGTCATTTCCAATTTTGTTGAGCCCAATGCTTTTTTGGAGAAAATGGAGTCGATGTTCCAATCGACCACGGAGAATTTCGGATTCGGCGTCACACTGCTTTGTATCGCAGTGGTGCCTGCATTCTCGGAGGAGTGGCTGTTTCGTGGATACGTTCAAACAAGACTTGCCCAGCGATGGAGTCCATGGTTAGCGATTCTGGTCAGCAGCCTTCTCTTCGCGGTCTTTCATCTGGATCCAGTTCATGTCCTCGCCGTTTTTCCGATGGGGCTTTGGTTAGGATTTATTTCCTGGCGATGCGGTTCGATCATACCGGCGATGATCGCGCATACCTACAACAACTCATTATCGCTGGTAGGTGTTGTCTATGATCAGACCGATTCGCTCGATGCGACGATGTCCTCATTCGCCAACCAAGTGACCGTCTATCTCGGCGTACCTGCCTTGCTCGTGATCTTTAGCTACTTGATCGTAAGCCGTTCACGAACACAGACCCCAGCCATCGGATTATCATAGTGGCTATGCGTATCCTAGCCGTCCTATCGCTTGCCTTGTCGCTCGTATCGTCTGCCTCGGCAAGGTATTCAGCGGGGACGAACGCGAACTGGCCCCTGCATCCTGGTCCGAACCTGAGATCATCAAGCAGCCCTGCTGGAAGAAGTTCGTTCGATCGGCAAAAAAGCCGAGGGCAAGGATTCTGTCTGGTGTTATCCAGAGTATTTTTTCCATGGCAGATGAGTCTCGCCATAAAACGGTTGGTATCATGCACTCAGGAAGAACTACGGTTCAAAATTAAAACATAGTTTTGAACCGAAGAAAAACGCTTCGCATGCAGCTTTTGCAAACTCCGTTTTTGTGAACCCACACTGATGAATCATCGCACACACGATCGTCGCCGAGTTGTTCATGATCGCTTTCTTGTGGCTATCGGGCTGATCATTGGCCTAGTTGGTTGGGTGACATGTCAAACTGGCATGGCGATGGCTGCGAGGTCGGATCAGCCTGAACTGGACAATGGGACTGGATTCGCGGTCGAGCAAGCCAGCGATCACTTGACGATCTCGCTCGGGGGCAGCCCGATTGCCCGTTTTGTTTTTCGCGATCCCAAGATTCGGCGGCCGTATTTTGAAAATCTCAAGCTGCCAGGCGGTCCGCAGGTGACTCGCAATCAGCCTCCGATCGAGGGCAAGGACCCGACCGATCACGACACCATGCATCCGGGTCTGTGGCTTGCGTTCGGCGACATCAGCGGCAGCGACTTCTGGCGCAACAAGGGAGCCATCGAACATCTGCGCTTCACTTCGGAACCGACTCTCACCGATGGGCGATTGGTTTTCGCGACCGAATGCTACTTGATCGCCAACGATGGCCAATCGCTTGGAAAGATGCTCAATGAGTTTACGCTTGTGGCGACCCGACGTTATCCCGCAGGGACCAAGGAGGTCAATCCGACACCGTACTCCGGATGGTTCGTGATTTGGGAAGCGACCTTGATCGCAGGCGATTCTGCGATCGTTATCGGCGATCAGGAGGAGATGGGGTTCGCGGCCCGCGTGGCGACAGGCATCAATGAGAAGAACGGAGGGCGGATCCTCAGTTCCGAAGCGATTCAATCGGCAAAGAAGACGTGGGGACAATCAGCCGATTGGTGCGACTACTCGGGTGCGATCGATGGCAAGGAGTTCGGCATCATGCTCATGGCCAGCGGTAGCAATTTCCGCAAGTGCTGGTGGCACAATCGAGATTACGGAGTCTTTGTCGCTAATCCATTCGGTCGCGAGGCGATGAAGCAAGGGGAACGAAGCGCTATCACCATCGAGCCTGGGCAGTCGATGAAACTGCGATTCGGTGCATTTCTTCACGAAGGGAAGGATCTCGACTTCGCCAATCTTTTCGAGCAATTCGAGAAAATAAAGGGACCCTGAGGTGAAGTATTCGATGATACGCGGCTTGGTGCGGCTCTATGGCTTATTGTGGTTCGGCTTGCTGTGGTTCCGCTTTCATCAGCCGCGCGGGCCCTAGCCCCCGGTTGGCTGTTTCGTTCGTACTACCGGTTTTAACCGGCGGCTGTTTGGTTTTTAGAACCACTAATGCACACTAATAAACACTGATGAGCGAAGAGCGAAGAGTTGAGAGTTGAGGGTTGTCAGATAGTAGACACCGTTGTCCTCAACTGTGTCGTGGCTGTTCGGTTTTTATTAGCCGAAGTGGCGCGAGCCCTCGGTTGGCTGTTTGTTCGTAGTCCCGGTTTTAACCGGCGGCTGTTTGGTTTAATGTTAGCCGAAGTGCGCAAGCACTCGGGTTTGAACTGTAGTGAACCCCGCCATGTTGTACTCGCTTCAACCCGGCTGCTCGCGCATCTCGGCTAACAAAAACTCAACGACGCGGAGCGTCGTGCCACTAAGAACCAACAACCAACAACCATCAACGCTCTGCTCCATTC
>JAGWWZ010000191.1 GCA_018970165.1 Planctomycetota bacterium
TCGATCCACTGATCGTCTTGTAGGGATTTGGGATCAGCCACCCATTCCACTGCGAACGAAGAGCTTCGCTGATCATCGCCCCAGATCGGTTGAACTTGGAGCCAGCGCCGAGCAGGCGATAAGGAAGGAAGTTCCTTGATAGACGCATCGCTCTTCCAATCCCTTGACATTTCATTAGGCAAGGAGATTGCGAGGGTTGGTTTGGCGTCGAGCGATGGATTGTCGATCATGCGCAATTCCCATCGCAGTTCATTCTCGGTCATCGAAAGGATTCGAGCGGAAAGATCACCTTGCCATTCCCCCTTCAGTCGTTCTAAAGGGATGGTCGCGGAATCGTCGAGGTCGAGCAGGCTCATCGACGCCAGAGGTTTGCCTAGACCTCTCCCACGCAGGATTTCGATTTGCGACTGTCCTGCATGCTCGGGGATTCGAATTCGCCAGGCAGGGTCGGCTGAGATTTCCGCGAATTGCTCGGCGATCGAAACCCCTTCCATCGACAGGATGGGGACGGTGACTTGTTGCGTATCGACATCGGAAACATCTTGTTCCGCCATGATCACCCACTCGCTCACGTCACCCGTTTCCCGATCGGCGAAGACTTGAACAAAGCGTCGATTCGCGGCGACCCATTCGATATGCGATAGTGGAGTATTGCGAGACAAAACCTCTACCACGGAGTAGTGAGAGGGAATAGAGGCAACTAGGCTGCGTCGATTATTGATGGCGTTGGCAAATTCGATTCTCGATCGTAGAGAAATCTTAGCTGAACCGATTCCCAACTGGTGCGTGACGCGCGCTCGTTGGAGCTTGTTGTCTGGTTGTTGACGCAATACGCCAAAGCCTCCGTTGATCGGTATGCGAAGGCTCGTTGCGATGGGACGCTCGTTGAGTTCCAACCATTCGATCCGTTCTTTGGTATTGATCGAAGGAACCCAAGTATTGATCCCTTCGAGCATCCACACGGAGCCGGCAGATCTCGCATATCGGAGGGTGTTGGGACGAACCCTGCGGTCGCGGCATTCCGCAAAGAGTACATTGCGAAGGTTGGCGTTCCCCGCTGGTATCCATGTGGTGGTGATCGCTCGCTTACCCGATGAACTGGTGGCCTCCGGAATCCAACGAACGATGTACCTGCGGCGATCGAGGGTGCTGCCGGGACGAATATCGATGAGCTTGGCCTCACCCCAAAGATTCCCGATCGGTTGCCATTGCAAGTCCGATTCTAGTTCGATTTCTTCGGGAGCATCGACGGCTCGCGGATACTCGACGATGGTACGGGCAAGCAATTGGCCGCGGTCGATGAACAGTTCGGTATTCATCTGCGGCGTATCGGTAGTTCCTAAGGTCCCGGGATCGTTGGCGGCAACGCTACCGGGAATATTGGAGGGAGCATCGGGCGAGATTTCACCAACGAGTCGATCCTGATTGCCTAATTGAACGCTGAACTTGCCGATCGACGGATTCGAAAATCGACCGCGACGATTGAAGTCGATGGACCAACCCGCGTCGGTCTCGATATCGAGCATTGCGTTCCCAGCGGGAAGGATCGGTACATCGACACCCCATGCCCTTGGTGATCGCGGCTCGTTCCCGATTCCTTCGCCCAGTCCCGAATCGTTCTTTTCGCGTTCAGAGGGTCGAATGCGAACCTGGGATTCGATTTGTACCAGCCTGCGTCCCGCACGCTCAGGATACCAAGCCAACTCGCTGTCGCTCTTGGCCAAGCGACTCGCAGCGACTTCGACCCCATCGATCAGGAATCGACTCAGCCGCGAGCGATCGCTTGAGAAGGGGATGCGCCATGGCCGACCAACGCCCGATTCACCGATCCAAACTTCATAGATGTGGCTACAGGGTTGTTCCGTGTTTCCAAAACTGATCGAACGCGCGTCGAAACGAAGCGAGTGTCGAGCTGAAATCACATACGAATCCCGATCGATCACCGACGATGTCGAGGGCCTCGCATCTTCCGCCATGACAATACTCGAGGGAACATAGACTACATCGCCCGAGGGCATCCCCTCTTCGTTCAAGGGAATCAGGACATCGAAGGGAAGATTGCGGTAGGATTGCGGTGTCGCGGTTGGATCCTGAGCGATCATTGGTAAACCGATAGTCAGCGATAGGATCAAGCCGATCGACGAGACAACAACCGCGCGGCCCGATGGTTCGGATAAGCCATCGTTGGATAGTCCCGGTTCATTCCAGGGGTGCCAGGGTTCCGGGCGGTCACGGTCGGCGGGCCGAAGTCCCGGCGAAGTTACTGTCCAACGGATCAGGTAGATCAACGCACCGATCGCGAAGCCAACCCATGTGCTTCGAAACCAAACCGCCAAAGAGTCCGGGAGCCAATGCCCACCGATCGTAGCCAATCCTGCCAGCACCAAACAAAACCATGGAATCCTTGATAACAAACAATAGCCGAGCAAGACAGCGATCACCAACCACAATGCTGGTCCTGTGCGCGAGGGTGAATAACGCAAAGAGAGTGTTTGCAACGCGATATGGCTAGTTTTATGAGCCGAACTCTGTTCTTCAAAATGAGATGGTTTCCAATCCGTCAAAGCCCAACTGGGAACCAACTCGCGAGGTGCGGTTTCGACCGGATTTCGTACAGTGGAGTTTTCGATCGACTTACTGCGTTGGTTGCTTTGCCAACCCAACCAGGATGCCGCCTCTGCGGTCCATTGCCAGGCGCTCCAGAAGCCGTTGTTTCGTGGTAGGGTCGCTTCGGTTTGAGCGTTCCAAACGAGGGTTTGGCTCAGCGGACTGGCTACCTCGATCGGAGTGGGGGTCCACAGTGTGCGAGAGGGCTTCGGAAAGGGTGGTTCCAATCGGATATCAGGCCAAGAGAAATCAATCGCTTGCGTGGGAAGGACTCCCCATTCTCGGTGCGATTGCAGCTTCAACTTGGGCCCCGACATGACGATTCGGATTTCGGAGGCGAAGGCTTCTCGATTCGCGCTGGGAGGGTTTCGTTGGATCCTGCAGTTGGTCCCCTCGCGATGGACTGCGAAAGATGTTTGTTCATTGCGTTTAGAGCTATCAAACGTTTCGTCCGTGATGCGCTCGATCGACCAACCTTCGGGGACCGCCACGTTGAATTCCCATGGTTCATTTCGGATTCCTCTCACATCCAATGCCAAGAGTCCTCGCTGTTGCCCGAGGGTATCGATCGCCAAATGCAAATGGCTTTTCGCGATCCACCATCGGTTCTGTTTCCCTTGATCGATTTCTTGAATGGAGATTGCCAGGACGGGAGCGCTCGGTGCAGGATCTTGCCATCGCATGATCCATCGACCATCGTTCTCGAGATCCCATGATCCACGGGGTTGATCCTGCATTACTTGAAAGACGGGATCGGTCTGAAGCGAGTAGCTGACGGGCTGATCGCTGGACAATCTAGGTACGGTTAGTTGCCAAACCTCACTCTTCCTATCACGCCTTGCAATCGCTCGAAATCGAAATCGCTTGATTGTCTCGCTTTCAGTTTTCTTCTCTACCGAACTTGGCAAAGGAGGTGTCCATATCCAAGTTTCGTTGTTAGCTCCCGCCTTGACGTCGAATGACTTCCAGCCTGTGGGTGATTCCCATTCCCATCGCCAGATACCTGGCAACTGGATATCAACGCTCGGCGTGGTCGTGGATCCTGGGTCGAGATCAAACAAGTGCTCGAGGCGCACGTGATCTTCTTGGTCGATTATCCGAGTCGCGATCGAGCATTGGATCAGCGGTGTTTCTTCTTTGGATCTCAGTTTCGGCAATCGCCCCTCGGGCATGCGGAACAGAAGAAATCGTCCCAACCTTGGGAGCCGATCGCGTTGCCAAGGCGTGAGCATTTCCTCATCGCAGAGGTCGCGATAGAAATCGCCATAGTACTCCAGTTGGGATGCGTATCCGGGCTCGATCACCAAAGCTTGCGCAGTCTTTCGGTCAGGCAAGGCGACGAGCCCTTCGGTCTGAGAATTGTCGCCGAATGCGTTCGCAATATCGCGAGTCAATTGCAATTCGATTTGAATGGGACCATCATCGACAGGACCGGTTGCATCGACTCGCAAGGAATCCGAGGAAACACCAGGGTTGGACTCTTCGATAGACAGACCAAGTCCTCGATGGTTGATTTGCATGGTTTCCAAGGACCATCCAGCACCGATGCGAATGCGGCTAGGGGCAGACTCTCGCCATGGGCTCAACTGCATTTTGACAAACGCGACTGCGCGATTGGCATCGGTGGACAGTCGCGTCAGGATCTCTGCCGAGTCGACAGCGATTCGTTCCGCTGCTGAGAACGAGATCTCCGGAGAGGACTGAAACCATGAGAAGTCCAATCTCTCCAGGGACTTGTCCGAACTGCGAACTGTTTCGAGTCGATTGTTTCCACCATGAATGTTCCTCAACTCGACCATACTGTCCGCCGCGATCGAGGTTGATCCCGATACGACATAACCGTTTAAGCATTCAATGGGAGGAATTCTGATGATCCCATCCTGGTCGGAACTCAGATCCGAGTTGGAGGACAAAAACTCGGCCGATACTTTGATGCGTGCTGCATTGTTCGATGATGAACTGCTGGCCTCATCGCTAGGCACGGTCAACTCGATCACGCGTTCTGAGAATCGGGGTACGGTCTCCCGATCGTTCAACTTCAAGTTTCTCAGGCGCAACCCCTCGGGAATGCGAACGCGAAATGTGCGATCGAGAGTCGTGGTTTCGTACCATTCCCATTCGCACAACGTTTTGATTTGGGTGAGCGATACCGTGTGCGCGGTCGTCTGTCTTGCGATCAATCGGTTCCACGATGCGAGCGACCGCTCGTCGGAACTCAGATTGTCGTAAATGCCGCGGCTGGGATTGAGCAGGATGGAGAAGCTGGCTTGATCGCGCCCACTGAGTTCGAGCAGCCAAAACGAATCGGTGCCGTTCAACTCCGGAATGTTATCGCTAGCGGCTAGGGCAACCGGCCAATCGCCAATGCGTTCGGTAACCTCGTTCCAATTGCCTGCTGGACGAACCACGATATTCGCATCCACGATGCGCGCGGTTTTCGGAAGCTGTAGCACCAAGCAACTATCCACCGTCCGTGGAAACGTGGGGGAAAAATTCAATCGATTGGGAGTGCTGTTCGATAAGGGGCGCAGAGTCCATGAGAACCAATCCTCGTCCGATGAGACACGAATCAGCGGCAGACCGTTGCTGTCATACACCCATGCCGGTGGTGCGGAGGAATTCGATAATGGGTTGGCAGCAAAACGGGATGGAGCATCGATCGCCGCGTTCCAGGGGGCGATTTGTTTGCGAACGGTCTCCTGCTCGCGCGATGCGTTGCGGATTCGCTCTTTGAACGCATTCCAATTCCATCGCACACGCGAACGCTCGGATACCAGGTCGGCTCCCACCAAGCGAACTTGCGCGTGAAATGCTCGTAGTTCCGTTTCGTTACTGGGCGAGTTGGGGTCGAGGCTCTCAGTCTGTTTTTTCAAACCCTCGAGCATCGCTGAAAAGGACTTCAAGTCCATCGCGCGAAAGCCTTCAAGCGGTAAGTCGGAATCGCGGACATAGACGCGGCGATAGGGACCGGGGTCGGCGGCTGAGAGCTCGGGGTTTTGAGCAATCGCGGTTGAGCCATGCATCCACCAAGCGAGAGCTCCTGCGACCACCAGGTTGCGTATTAGAGTGTGGGCCAGTCGCAATGGGTGACTCACGATCCTTCCTCCACGGGATGAGCATCGACCGTTGGGGAGAGGAAGCCTTTCGAGCCGGGTTCTTTGGTGCTTCCACCGGTGTTGGGGGAGGATGAAGTTCTCGGAGAATAGGGATTTGCAGCGCTGGCAGATCGGCTGACAAATATGCTCCGCCTACGCGCTCGGCGATTGAGCAGCCAACGCATCAGCATGTAAACGATGGCCAATGCGAGTGCACCCAGCATGGTTTGTGCTACCAGAATAGATATATCCCACGACCATTGCGAGAAGACCAATAAGGCAGACAGGATCCCAATCCATAACCAAGGGCGTCCCAGCAAGGAAGTTTCGCCCAAGCTCATCGACAACAGCAGAACGACTATAGCGATCGGGAGCCATACCATCGACCTCGGAACAAACCATGCAGACAGCGGTTCGTTGCCGATCAAAGTCGATAGATCGTATTGATTGGTTTGAGATGTAGAAACCTCGGGCTGCTCGGTGGCACCGAGTTCCTTCTCCAACGTTTGTTGAGATCTCATGCTCGAGCGAACGAGGAACAAATCCCTCCATTCCCAACGATACAGCGGTGCGAGTTCGGAGGAGTTCCAGATCAGGTGCTCGGTTCGCGGCACAATCACTTGCCAGATCAACGGAGATGTGATCGTCTTTGATTGCAGACGGGGTGAATCGAGAACGATCTTGCGGAGGAAGCCTTCAGGACCGGATCGAAGCGTGAAGATCTCGATCACTCGGATATCTGCATCTTGTATATCCGAATCTTTCTTTGGCGGGATGGGCACGCGAAGCTTATCGGGCGATTCGGGCGATTCCTCAGGGGTTATTCGTTTGCCGTCGAGAACGATTTCCAGATCCTTGCGCAGGGATGCGGCGATTGGAATATCGACCCACTCCCGCTGGGTTGAAAAACGAGCCACATAACGATCGCGTTGATAGATAGCGTTGAGAATGGTTTGGACCCATTCGGATTCAATTCGCAGTTCGCTTTGTCTCGACGATGAGGGTTTGCGAAGCGTTTTTTCCCAGCGAGGCCGATCCGGGTCGAGGTTTTGCGAGGCACCCGTCTGAGATCCATCCAGTACAGCCATCGAGATGACCTGCGCACTTTCCGTGGTGAGTATGTCCTCTTTGTTGGGAGACTGCAGGAAGGGAAACAGGAACTGAACTTGCAACGTCTCCGCTCCATTCCAATTCAAAGGTGTCTCCGAGTTAGCGGTGATGAGAAACTCGGATGCCTGTCCGTTGTCGGATACCGTCTCTTGGATCGGAATCACAAATGGGGAATATGGCGATGGAGCCGTGTCATCCGCGATCGCGATTTTCTGCAACTCCACTTTTTGCAATTCCACGGACTTGCCGTCGATCTGCACCTCCCGCAGTGGCATATCCTTGGGGACGAGCACGTGCAAGCGATTCGGCTGAACCCCAACACTTCGGCATGTCCATCGATGATTCCATATGATCGATGATTCGCCGATCTTCGGAGACGCTTCGTATTGCGCGGTCGTCGAAGATGCGCGCCGAAATCGCTCCCCTTTCCAAGATGCTTCGGTCGACGTTTCAGCGATCTGATATGCCAAGGCGAACGGAGTGGTCGCAACAGATTCCATTGCAGTGGGTGTCGCTATCTGGGCCGGAGCAGGTATCAAACCCGAGGCATTTGGCTCCGTTTCTCGCAAGCGGTACAAACGGGATTGAACTCGAAGGCTCCCAGGTGGCGTTCGCGCGATCCGCTGTTGTGTGTCGGGATTAAGCCATGAGATTTGAGGCAGGGAAAGGGATAGTGGACTGTTGTCTGAAGGAAGCTTTTGGCTGAGTGAGTATTCGATGGCAACCACCTGCTGCTGAGGTGATCCAGGGGTGTTGCCCGCCAAATTGCTCGGTGCCGTTGAGCGATCGGTATTCTCCAGAGGCATGGCTCCGTTGGGGGGCGCGATGTTCCCTGCGGATTTGTCTCGCACCGTATCGATGAACAGACTCCCATTGAGTGGAACCGCAACGCGACGTGTTTCGTCGGATACTTGAACCGTTGTCCGATCCAACTCTAACATCGCAGGCATGATGGTCAGTCGATCGATTTGCCAAGTCGACCATTCCAGTTGCAGCAAAGGCAATTGGGTGGGATCGCTAATAAACTCCAAGCGTCCTTGGAGCGACACAGAGACTTCGCGGATCTCAAGTTCTTGGGATGAACGCATGCGCGGCCGGTTCAAAAGCGATTGCCAAACTGCGATGACTCCGGCCGGTTGCGATGCGAATCGAAACGCGTAAGCCATAGCGCTGCTGCCGTCGGTGGACGGACCCTGACGCACAAGCCGAATATCCCCTTTGGTCTTCCACTGAAACACAACCCCCCGGGGAATGATGCACTCCATGGTTCCCGAGTGTGCTTGGACCCCTTCGATAACCGGAGTTTCGCATACCAGAGCCTCCGGATTAGGAGGACCAACGATTTGCCACTCCAACGCGATATCCAAATCGGTGCGAGCGAGTGTCTCGTCCACGTCGATGTCCAACACCCATGGACTGGGCGAACCGTCTTGGGGAGGTTCCTTCCCGGCATCGCGACGAATCATCCGATAACCCGCGAAGCCCAAACCGACATT
>JAGWWZ010000021.1 GCA_018970165.1 Planctomycetota bacterium
TTGGCCTCGTTTTGCGTTATTTGCCGATGCAGTCGACATTGTCCCAAGGGGAGGTGCCCAGTCAGGGTTGATTCCAGCCTGTTTTTCGGTTCAATAGTGGCGTGCACGGGATGCTTTCCGATAGAGAGATCGAAAGATCGGCCAGTCGCATCATGACGCAATCCACGAAATCGAATTTATTCTATCCACCCATCGCTGGAGACCCAGCTCTATCGCGTGTGCTGATCACGGGTGGGACCGGATTCATCGGTCGAAACTTGCTCAGTCGATTGAGTCGAATGGATTCGCAGTTGCGCGTTGCGGTGAGGCCTGGAGGACAATCGCGGCTGCCTGCACTGCCGAGTCTGCAGGTTCATGAGGGATCGATGCAACGCGCCGAGGATTGGCATCGCGCGGTCGATGGTGTCGATACGGTGATCCATATGGTGGGAGCGACGGCAGGGAGTCGATCGGAGCTGCTGCAAGTCAACCGCGACATCACGCTGAACTTGGCACGCGCGTGCAGCGAAGTTCCCAATCCACCGCGCATGATCTATGTCAGTTCCCTATCGGCGGGCGGTTCGAGCCAACGTTCGCTACCCCGTCATCCTCGAGAAGTATCCCGTCCGATTTCCAACTATGGCCGATCGAAGTATGAAGGAGAGTTGGCGGCCCTTTCCTATGCCCATCGAGTTCCGACGACGATCTTGCGACCGGGAATTGTGTTTGGACCTGGTGATAAAGAGGTGGTTCGCTTGCTGGACCCGATCGCTCGATTGGGGCTCAATCCGATGGCGGGTTTTCATGATCCTGAGATCGCGTTTGTGCATGTCGAGGATTTGATCGATGCGATCATCGCTGCAGCGATCCGCGGTCGGACATGCCAAGGAAGCGAACCACATCACGGAGATGGACGCGGGGTTTACTACATCGCAGATCGAGAGTTCATCACCTTTTCGCAGTTCGCGAAGTATGCGGCGGATGGACTGGGGCGAAAATGGGTGTTCAACCTGCGTATGCCGTTGAGCCTCGTTGGGAGTGTGGCGTGGGTCAATGAGCAAACGGGACGACTGTTTGGGGTGCGCAGCACGTTCAATCCGGACAAGATCCGCGAAGCGAGCTGCGCCGCATGGACGTGCGACTTGGAATCGACCGAGCATGAGTTAGGATGGAGCCCGGCGGCCCGCCTTCAGGAACGGGTTCATCAATTCGCGTCAACTTACAAGAAACGATAAGCGATCAACGCAATCGCACAACGCGTTCCGCAACGATTTGGCGCGCCGCAAGATTGGGAATGTAGCCGGGTGCACCATAGACAGTCACCGGCTGTTGCACATAGCGACGCAGATTCAGCCCAGTGGTTGGTCGCACATATGCAAGCACCTTACCAGCATCATCGGTCAACGCGAACTCGGGTTGACCGGGGAGTGATGTGTGGACGCTGACCAGCCAGCCCGATGCTTCGGAGCCGGAGCCGGCCACTCGCGGTGGAATCGCTTCGGTCATCGGTGGGGCGTTGAGGGGTGGAGCGGGCTGAAGCGGAGGGACCTGAGCAGGCGATTGCAACGCGATCGAACGGGTGCGCAACGATTCGAACTCTTCGATGCGATCAAGCAGCAATCTCGCTTCGCCGCGAACCAGCGGCGAGTCTCCCAACTCAATCCAAGACTTGGCGGAGACACGGTATGGTTCAAGGTTCCATTGTTCGGTTGGCTTAGAAACCATCGCGGTCAGTTGAAGCAAGGCATCTTGAATCGCGGGGGTTGAGAAGTGGTCCGGTGTTTCCGTCATAGCACGAGGCTCGAGGTAGGAATCTCTTCGATAGTTGACGGCTGCGATCGGTACGTTTTCAAAGGCTCGGCTTGGTTCGGAGGAAAACGTGTCTCCTTCCGGTTGAGGATCGGTTTGGGTATCGGAACCAAAAAGTGGACCTTGTGAGTTGGCGATCGACAACCATGAACCATCGGAGTATCGACGGGTTGGTCGGGGAAGGCGATCCAGTCGGTTTTCGATGATCGGGGAGTGCGGTGCGTAGGGGCCGCGGCGCGATAGGGCACCGCCACCTGGCCGATGGGCTGGGGTTGGATGCATCGGGGTCGGCTGCATGGATGTTGTACCGTCATCGACAATGCTGAACCCGAGCCAGCCCAAGACTCCGCTGACCGGTCCCACGCGGAGTGGTTGGCCATGGGGACCGTTCAAGGTATTCCAATACGCGGTGTCCTGACCATAGGCCGTGACATGCGATCCCTTTTTTCGGTGAAAGGGCGCAGGCATCGCATCGGATTCGATTCCCTGTTCTTCGGCTATCTGTGCCTGTTCGATTTCAATCTCTCGTTCGATTCGAGCGATCTGCTCCGCTTCATCGGACCAAACGATGTTGCCATCGACACTCCCTTCGACGTCGCCGTCGATGATTTCACCCTCGACGATGTTACCCTGGACGAGTTCACCCTCGACGAATTCACCTTGCACCATCTCGCGTTGAATGATTTGGTTGGCCTTCACCACTTTCGAATTGTTTGTTTCTCGAGTGGTCTCTTTCACTTGTTTAGCGCTGGCGGGTTGGACTTCGTTTGCGTCCTTCGTGTCGCCGCGTTGCTTCGGTGTGTTTTTAGTGCTGGCTGCTAGTTGCACTGGGTTGGTTCCGAGTTGGGATGTTTTGATCCATCGAAATTCCCCTTGAGGGGGGGCTATTCGAAACCAGAGGGATTTCTTCTCGTCCTGTTCGCGATAGGCTTCGTCAAGAATCGCTACTTTTTGAGTTTGAACGAGCATGGTTTGAAAGAGAAGCGAGTCGATATCGGGAGTATCGCTTCCGATGAATGCGGCGGTCTTCTCGACGGAGACTTCGCCTGATTTACCGCCGGGCAACAAGTAAACCGAGCTGGCAGGAATCCAGTTATGGCTTCCTTCGGGTGGACGGATGCCGGACCATCCATCGGATGTTTCGACATACACATCGACCGAGGCACCGAGCTTGAGGGTCGTGGTCGCGTAGAATTGGCTCCCGGGACCGCATCGAACGCTGGCTTGTGCAGTCTGCACAAAATAGGTTTTGGCTTGCGAGAAAGCTTGAACGGTAGGTGGTGGTTGCGAGGGTTCGTCTGCGCGCAGGGGTTGGCTTACGACATCGCTACCGAAAACGTTACCGATAGCGATCCCGCAAACCAGCAGCCGGAGGAGGCGGGTTGTGTTCTTGCCGATGGCGCTCTGTTTGGTCTGCACGGTTCAGAACTCCTTTTCGAACGTGAGTGGGCTATCTCTTGTTGGATGATGCAGCCCCGTTGATTTGCAAGGCTTGCTGGATGTGGGATGCGACTCGGGGATCGGAAGCACGTTGCTCGATGATGCGAAGGATGCGTGCGGCCTCGGGATCGGCCGTGGAGCCGAGCATGGCGATGGCTTTCATTTTCGCGGCCTGATCCTCAGACTCCGACATCCATGCCAACCAGGGCAACGGATTGATTGTGGGGTTGTTGGTGAGTGCCGATAAGGCCTCGAGCCGTTCTTCGGATTCACCTCGCGCCAAGGCGAGTGCTAGGTCGACATGCAACTCGCTGAAGTCTTGCGCTTCGAGTTCCTCGACAATGGCAGCGACCTCGTCGTCCGCAACCTGTTCAAGAGATTTGAGAAGCTGCTCGACGCTTCGCTTTGGTTTCACGTTGATGACCACCGACATCTTCTTGTTCGGGAGAGGTTCCGGTTCCTTGTCATCGGAGAGGCTCATCGTTCGCGAGTTCGCCACGGTTCGAATATTGCCCTCGTTCGCGATGCGAATCCGAGTTGGTTCTCGAGGAGCGGTCGTTGGTTGCATAGCCGATGGCGGTAATGCAGATGGCAGTTCAGGCAAGGCCAACGGTTTCTCTTCTGCAGCTATTGGGCTACGAAGTTCGTTGGGGAGGATTGGCAGTTCGGGTCGCGCGGACAACTCCCCTGGATCCGAGTTGGCCTGGATGATGGGAGGGATGCTTGCGGTGCTAATGGGTATTGAGCTATCGCTAAGGCTTCCTTCGCTCAGATTTCTACTGACTCGAGGCGTGGTAGGTGGGTTTGGGAGTGACGAAGGGTTTGGGAGTGAGGGGATAGCGGGTTTGATGGAGACGGTTTCGGAGCGTATGGATCCTTTCGCGCCAGCCAGCAGCATGCTTCGTCCGTTTGTTGCGTTTGGAGAACCGATGCCGTTGGAACCTTCATCGAGGATTTGCGTCATTCGTTTGCGCAGTTCCACCTTGGCAGGATTGCTCGATGCCAACAGAGTGGTCATGCGGGCTGCAATCCATTCTCGCATCATTCGTTGATCTTCATCGATGGGTTTCCATCGTTCGAGAGATTCCACGATTTGGTTTTGTCGCAGTTCATCCATCTTGCGAAACGATGGGGACTCGCACTGGGTCTTGATCACTTGAAAGGCGACGGCGCGTCGGGTTGCATTCTCTGACTGCAGTTGTTGCATCAAGAGGGTGATCGAGTCATCGACAGAATCTCCGAGTGCAATCATGGCGGCCAAGGTATCTTCATCGGTTTCGTCGGCATGCAGCCATTGTTCCCATTGCCACTTGAGCACTTGTCGACTCGCGGGTTCCCAATAGTAGGCGACTGCACCGACACCTGAAAACAACAGCAAGATGGCGAATGCTGTTCTCAGGCTGCTGCCGCGCACAGGTGCGGGCGCTGTTGGCGTATCGGGGCCCAATAGCCAATCGGCATCGATTTGAACCTTTGGCTTCTTGGCTTTTCGAAAGCTTGGCATGGAACGCATGTGCAGATAACGGCCGAAATTTGGGCCGACGATCACGGAATCGCCGACCGATCATCCCATGCGTATAGAGAGCCTGGTCTAAGGAATCAAGCCGAACTTGGCGGGCTTGGCAAGATAGAGGAGAGAGCGGGTTTGGGGGGTAACTGCGGCCGGTCTAGGGCCCTCCACCTGGGCTCTCTTCGGCGATGCGTTTGAGTTTTCGATCGAGGGTCGATCGTTCGATCCCGAGGATTGCCGCGGCGCGGTTCTTCTGGCCGCCGGTATGTTTCAGAGTCGATTCGATGTGTTCTCGCTCCAGGTCCTCGAGCGTTCGTTCCTTGTAGACAGCGCTCTGGCAGCGTGTGTCGGCGGGCATGCCGGGAACTTGGACATGCGACAAGGCCAAGTCCTCGGGTTCAGCGACTGAACCGATCGCCAGAACATGGGCCCGCTCGACGGCGTTCTTGAGTTCGCGAATATTTCCGGGCCAACGATACTCGAGCATCGCCGCTTGAGCGCGGGAACTGAAACTCTCCGGCCCATGCCCTGATCGTTGGCGAAATTGTTTTAAGAAGAAGTTTGCCAGTGGCAGGATGTCTTCGGTTCGCTCGCGCAGCGGAGGGATCGTCAATTCGATGACTCGCAATCGAAAATAGAGATCGGATCGAAAGGTTCCTTCCTGAACTCCTTTTTCGAGGTCGCGGTTGGTGGCAGCGATCACGCGGACATCGACTTGGATCGGTTTGTTGCCGCCGACTCGTTCGAAGACGCGAGCCTCGAGGACTCGAAGGAATTTGGCTTGTATTTCCAAACTCATTTCACCGAGTTCATCGAGCATCAGGGTTCCGGCATGGGCTAGTTCGAATTTTCCGAGTTTGCGTTCGGTGGCTCCGGTGAAGGCACCCTTCTCATGGCCAAACAGTTCGCTCTCGAGCAAGGTCGGCGTGAGGGCGGCGCAGTTGAGGGCGATGAATGGTCCTGCGGCGCGCGGGCTGTTGTCATGGATCGCGCGAGCGACAAGCTCCTTGCCGGTGCCGCTCTCTCCGCGGATCAAAACAGTCGCGGATGTCGGCGCAACGCGAGCGATCTGGTCCCGAACTCGCTTCATCGATGTCGAATGAACAATCCAATCGACATGGCCAAGTTGTTGTTCGAGCTGATTGATACGTTCTGTGGAGCTTCGGAGTTTTGACTCGAGGTTTTGTGCGCGCATCAAGTTCTTGATCGATACCGACAAGACTTCGGCGATCGCGAGCGTGGTCTCAAGATCGTCGGGAGTCAAATCGGGCTCCCCAGATCGAGAGTAGAGATGTATCAGGCCGATCGGTTTTTGATCTCCACGGATCGGCGCAGCGATGATGCTGGTGGTGTTGAGGATATGGCTTGCTCCCTCCTGGCCGGCGCTGAGCAGATGAGGATCGGACGCTACGTTGCGAGCCAGGATCGCGGACGGGTCGCGGATCAATGTTGCGATCAAGTTCTCGGAAGCTGGATGATACGCGCGACCATCGGTCACTCGCGTTGCTAAGATCGTCATCGAAAAATTCATCGAACCATCGGTTGATGGTTCCGCAGAGGATGCGTTGTCGATCCGAATCACTCCACCTGAATTGCAACCGATGGTTTGCATTAGGCGCGATAGAGCGAGGTCACATGCGCCCGAGATCGATGTCTGCTGTGCGATCTCGAAGGCCAAAGGAAGAAGCGCGACGGCGACCGGCTCAGATGTTTGTTTCGAATCTCGTGGCGACTTGTTGCGGATCGATGCGGCGATGTCTTCGGGATCGATCGCTCGAGATTCCAGGAGGCTTGCATTTGATTTGCGATGCGTGATTGCGGGAGCCAAGCCACTTGCAGTGTTGGAGATCGAGGCCTCAGGAAGGGAAGCCGACAATGCAGCGGGCGGGATGAATTCCTCGAGCGAGTGAACAAAAGTCATCAGGCACGAGGCGACCAGGATCTGTTCGCCGGGAATCAGGGTATGGGGAGCCTCGATCCGTTTTCCGTCGACGAGGGTTCCATTTCGCGAGCCGAGGTCCTGGACCCGCCAAATGTTGTCTTCGCAATAGATTTCGGCATGTTTGCGGCTGGCCCGCTCGTCCGGGACGGGGATCGCGTTCGAGGAAGCGCGGCCGACGACCAGTCGGACCCCCTTTTCCAGACGAAAAACGTCCGACCAGCGATTTCCCTGGCGAATAATCAGATAAGCTGACGTGCTGTTTGGTTGCATCGGGAAATGGGCCCAAATACACTGAAAGGGACGTTTGCGTCACTCATCTCCATACTACCACAAACTTTCGTTTTCCAACGGAGCACCCACCATGCGTGTTTTCGCATCACTTTTTCCGAGTTCTATGCAGATCCGGATCTGGGTCGTGGTGCTCGCCGTCTGTGCCTATTATTCTGGGAATGCCAGCGCCCAGTTCTTCCCACCCTTCGGTGGATTCGGAGGTCTTGTCGGCGGTGTACGCATCGATGCCGATGGCGTGCTCAGGAATATGACCCTCGACGAGCAGCAACAGCAACTCGAACTAGTTCGACGCAATGCTGTTGCTCCCACAGGTCCGCTAACCGAAGCGTCACCGATGCGATGCATCTCCCTGCGAAAGGTTCAGGAAGCACTTCTCGAATCGGCAAAAACGCAAAAGCCATTGTCCGCAGAGATGCTCTACATGGCGGGACTGACGCGAATCGAATACGTGTTCGTCTATCCGGAACGACAAGACATTGTCGTCGCTGGACCCGCAGAACCTTGGACCGTAGGACCCTATGGATCGATGGTGGGTGCCAAGAGTGGTCGCCCGATTGTTTATCTTGAAGATCTCCTGACTGCGTTCCGCTACGTATCCAATGCGCGACAGGGTGGCGTATCGATTTCTATCGAACCGACCGAGCAAGGAGTCGTTCAACTGCAACAGGTGCTTTCTCGCATCGGTGCGAATCCTAACCCAGCGCAAATTGTTCCCATGCTCGCCGAAGCTTTCGGACCTCAAAAGGTTGTTCTGCAAGGGATTCCAAGCGACAGCCACATGGCCCGCATTCTTCTCGCAGCAGATTATCGGATGAAACTCTATGGCATGGACTTGGCCAAAGCTCCCGTTCAAGGCCTGCCGAGCTACCTCGAAATGATTCGCAATCGAACCATCGCATCTTCACAGCTTCAGTCCCGATGGTGGATGGCTTGCGATTACAACGCCATCTCGCACAGTTCCAATCGACTCGCATGGCGAATCAGCGGCCCCGGCATCAAGACCATGACCGAACAAGAAGTCTACGATGCCAGCGGTGCGGTCAGTCAGACTGGCAAGGTCGATGCGGCCGCTAAGAAATGGGCTGAAATCTTCACCAACAAATTGGATGAGTTGTCCACCAAGGACACCGCCTTCGGCGATCTTCGAAACGTCATGGACCTGTGCGTTGTCGCTGCGTTGATCGAAGCTCAAAACCTCGAATCCATGGCCTCTTGCGATCTGTCGGGAATCCTCGGGGACGCCTCGCAAATGGAGACCCCTAAGCTCGATTTCCCTCAAGCTCTTCCCCCACAAATCAGCCTCATTCAAAGCGTGCAGGGGATGTTGGTCTCGGCTAGCGGCGGTGTCATGATCGAATCGTGGCAAGCCGCAACCCACACTGACGAGGATGATCGCGTTGCCGTCGCGCATCGCGAAGCAGCCGAGTGGAATACTGATTCCTGGTACAAGTAACGAACTGTGCGGTCCTCGGCAATCCGATTGCAGCGAAAGACGCTAAGCCCCCCTTCTGAGGGAGTGCTATCATTCCAACGGCCATTTATCCGAGATTTTTTCTTAACTGCAAAGCCGTTGCGGTAAAGGAAGTTAGGTCTATCGGTCTGGAAAGATAGGCAAAATAAGAAAAATATAAGGGTTGTTGATTCGGAAACCTTGTGTTTCAATCCCAGGCATGTGGGTGCTGCGGGCTGGCTCGAGCCTGGAGTACCAGAAACGTTTCAAACTCGTTTTTGGAGGTCAGGGATGCGTAATTGCACTCGAAGTGCTTGGTTCGCGATGGTTGTTTTCTGCGGGTTGCCTGTCTTTGGACAGGATGTGAGCGGCATTAAGCTCAACCCGGGCGAGAAGATCGTTGCGATCAATGGTGTGCCGGTAGAGAAACTCGGCATCAATCCCGATGGAACGCGAATGGGAACGATTCCCGCAAACGGTGGAGCCGTCGTTACGGCTTCCGCACCGTCAACGAGCGGAGCCGTGGTAACGGCGTCTGCTCCATCAAGCAGTGGAGCGGTCGTAACAGCCTCCGCTACATCATCGACCGTTGGGACGGTTAGTCCTGCGGTCGCGACCAACATTGTTGGCAACCTTGTGCAGAACGGTTTGCCGTTCAGTCATTCACCGGGTGAAACGGTGATGGACAAGGTGAACTACGAGCGGCGACTCAATGGCATGGGGCCGTTGACCCCGGATCCGGAATTGATGGACCTTGCTCTGCGCAAGGCTACCATTGCGGCTCAACGTCGCTATAAGAACCACATCGGTGGTTCGATTGGGAGCGCACGTGCTGAAGGAGTCGGTCACACTCAAGGCCGCTTCCTGTCTTGTTGTTTGGACATGCCTGCGACCTATGGTGGTGCGGCGATGGTCCAAGGGACCGATGGCTGGTACTGCTGTCTGTTGGTCCGTTAAGGTTGGAAGTTAGCGATTGCTAAAAGCAAGAAGCCGACGGTTTTTCGCCGTCGGCTTCTTTCGTAGATGTATCGGACTTTGCCGGTCGGGACCACTCACCACGCAAAGCATGGAGTTGTGCAACTGCATCTTTCTTGGTAATCACAACCCGAAACGTAAGTGAGGGATAGACTTGCGTCGCTTGCGACGTTTTCCCTCGTGCGTCCCTCGTGCGTCCCTCGCTCACGCGTCGGGTTGTGATAGAACCGCAATGCGCAACTTCGGAGCTAATTCTTCAGGCCATCGATCATTGCCATGAAGGCTTTCTTTTCTTCGGCGACAACGGTCTTGGGACCGGTCATCTTGATGAAGACCGTTGAGCCGTCTTGAAGTTCGAGGATGGCGCCGAGCATGGCATAGTTTTCAAGTTTCTTAACGGGTCCACCGGGAGCAAAAGGCCCGCCCATCGATTCCTTAAAGGTCCCTTCCAGTTCGACGATATGGGCGGTGGTCTTGTCGATTTCCTTCTTCACGACATCGGCATCGGACTCGGTGAGTCCTTCGAACTGGCCGATCCAGCGTTTGATGTTGGCTTCGATGCCGCCGGATGCGGACATGATGGTGATTCGAGAGGTTTCCTTGGCGTCGAGGGGAGCTTGGAACTCGTACTGGACGATATTAGATTTGGGCTTCATGGTCTTCCAACTGACCGGTTTGGTCACCACGATTCGGCCTTCGGCGAGCTTCAATTCTTCGCCTTGTTTGGCTGCTGGGGCTGGGTTGGCGGCGGCTTCTTGACCGTACATCGGGCTCGCACCGGCGCCTACGAGACTGCAGGCGGCCGCAATCGACCAAACACAAACAAATCGACGCATTGGTATTTCTCCCTTAGATTGATAACTTGGCGGGAACAATCCGTTCCGGTTCAATAATCCATCGCTACACTATACGCCACCCGTCCAGACTCACAACCGGCTATGAAACAAGACTACCTACCTCAGACGATTGATCCCCACCTTCTCGACGATCTTTCGCACTTGGTGCGGTTGGCGATGCGGGAGGATCTCGACCGGAGCATGGACATCACCACGATGGCGATCGTCCCAGCAGGTTTGCGGGGTTCGGCCTCGTTGATCGCCCGCAAAACTGGGATGATCGCGGGCATCGATTTGGTTGAAGCGATGCTGCAGGAGATGGACAGTTCGATTGAATGGACTCAATTGGTCGGTGACGGCCAAGAGGTGCAGGCGGGTCAAAACCTTGCAAATTTGATCGGCGATGCCAGGGAACTCCTCACCTGTGAGCGAACAATCTTGAACTTCGTTTGCCGTCTCAGCGGGATTGCTACGTTGACTCGTCATTATGTCGACGCGGTCCTGGGGACCAAGGCTCGAGTTTACGACACGCGAAAGACAGCCCCTGGTTGGCGGCGACTGGACAAGTATGCGGTACGCTGTGGTGGCGGGCACAATCATCGACGCGGTTTGTACGATGGGATCTTGATCAAGGATAACCATCTCGCATGTCGGGCGATCGTCGAAGGGAAACTGCTTGATCCGGGAACCGCGGTTCAATTGGCTCGGGACTTCGTCAGTTCTGGCGGCTTGCGTTTTGATCATCCACCCATGATCGAGATCGAGATCGATCGACTCGAGCAGTTACAATCCGCGCTCGCGGCGGCTCCCAATATCGTACTGCTCGATAACATGAGCAACGAGCAACTAACCGAGTGTGTGTCTATCCGCAATCGTGTGGCTCCCGATGTGGAATTGGAAGCATCCGGCGGTGTCAACCTGAAGACCATTGCGGGCATCGCAGCCACTGGGGTCGATCGTATCAGTGTCGGTGCACTGACTCACTCGGCGCCTGTACTGGATATCGCGCTCGACTGGAGTCTCCTCTGATTGGCTTCACTCTCCTAATTTTTTCAAATCATTTCGTAGATTCATTTCGAACATGCACAACCATCGATTCAACGCTAAGAAGTTTTTTGTCGAACCGGAATCGAAGCTGAAACTCGCAAAGATATCCAGCGCCTCAGGGGATGAGTTGTCGGACAAGAAGCAGGGAGTTGCTGCCTTGGAAGCGGACATCGAATCGCTACAGGAGGCCCAGGAACGGCTCTACGCATCCAACCGCCGCGCGCTGCTCGTTATCTTGCAAGGGATGGATACTGCAGGCAAGGACGGCATCATTCGGCATGTCCTTCGCGGGGTGAGTCCGATGGGATGCCGCGTTCACAGTTTTCGCGCTCCCAATACGGAAGAGCTCGAACACCATTTTCTTTGGCGACCGATGCGATTTCTGCCTCCCAAGGGTGTGATGGCGATTTTCAATCGTTCCTACTACGAGGAAGTGCTCGTGGTTCGAGTTCATCCGAAGTTCCTTGGACCGCAAAATCTGCTTCCCTACAAGAACCTCGACGATCTTTGGCAGCGCCGATATCGCGAGATGCGTTCCTTTGAAAAGACGCTGGTCGACAGCGGGACCAGTGTTCTGAAGTTCTATCTCCATATCTCTCGCAATGAACAACGCAAGCGATTGCTCGAGCGATTGCAGGATCCGAGCAAGCATTGGAAATTCAATCCCGGAGATCTCGAAGAGCGCAAACTCTGGCCTCAATACATCGAGGCGTTCGAGGATGCACTCTCGCATACATCGATCCCCGAGGCTCCCTGGTATGTGATCCCTGCAGACGACAAATGGTACGCTAGGGCCGCCGTCGCGGACATTATCGCCGCACACTTGGAATCCCTCGATCTCGAGTTCCCCGAGGTATCCAAAGAGGTTTCAACCCAGTTTGAAAACTATTCCAAAGCGCTGCGCGATGAGAAAGATTGAACTCCTGGACGGTCCGATCGCTGTCGAGTCGCTTCTGCAGGAATGTTACGACGAGCACTGTGGTGCGGTCTCAGTGTTTCTCGGCACTGCGAGGCGTTGGACCAAAGGGGTCGAGACCGCCTATCTGGAATACGATGCGTACCGAGAAATGGCGATCGCCAAGATGCAGGAACTCGCGGAGGAAGCGTCGAAGCGATGGAGTCCACATCACATCGTGATCGTGCATCGCCTCGGGCGAGTCGATATCGGGCAGGCGAGTGTTCTGATCGCTGTGGCATGCCCTCATCGAGCCGAAGCGATCGGTGCGTGCCATTGGTTAATAGAGGAACTCAAGAAACAGGTACCGATCTGGAAAAAGGAATGGTACGCTGTTCAAGCACCCAAATGGATCCACTCATAAAGTTCGATAATCGGTTCGTGCGCGAGCTACCTGGTGACCTTAACGAGGGCCCCAGTTCGCGACAAGTTTTGGGAGCGTGTTATTCGCGTATCTCGCCGATTCAACCTTCTGAGCCGCGATTGCTAACGGTCGCATCCGAAGTTGCAACGCTTCTCGGCTTCGATCCGGAATTCATGCGGTCGGAATCGTTTGTGCGAGCATTCTCAGGGCATACGCTCTTGCCTGGCATGGAGCCGTTTGCGATGTGCTACGGCGGTCACCAGTTCGGGCATTGGGCCGGGCAGTTGGGGGACGGCCGCGCGATCAATCTCGGTGAAGTGGTCAATGCACAGGGTGAACGCTGGATGCTGCAACTCAAGGGAGCCGGACCGACCCCCTATTCGCGTCATGCCGATGGCTTTGCCGTACTGCGCTCGAGCGTACGGGAATTCCTTTGCAGCGAAGCGATGCACCACCTCGGGGTGCCGACCACGCGTGCCTTGTCCCTCGTGACGACCGGCGATCTGGTCGTTCGAGATATGTTCTACGACGGACGCCCAAGACGTGAACGGGGAGCGATTGTCTGTCGCGTGGCTCCAACGTTCGTTCGCTTCGGCAACTTTGAAATTTTCGCAGCCCGGCGCGATTTGGAGAATCTTCGGAAGCTGATCGAGTACGTGATACGGACCGATTTTCCACATCTCGGTGAACCGACCCCTGATACGATCGGAGCCTGGTTCGAGGAAGTGTGCAAACGAACCGCTGCAATGATCGTTCACTGGATGCGAGTCGGTTTCGTGCATGGAGTGATGAACACCGACAACATGTCTATCCTGGGCCAGACCATCGATTACGGTCCCTATGGTTGGTTGGAGGATTACGATCCGAACTGGACCCCCAACACCACCGATGCCGAAGGGCGCCGCTATTGTTACGGTCAACAACCTCAGATCGCCTATTGGAACCTAGGGCAACTCGCCAATGCGATCTATCCGATCTTACAAAATGAAGAGTTGATCGCGCGGGGATTGGAGGCGTACGTACATGATCTGCAAACGCAGTGGAATGAAACGATGGGTGCCAAACTGGGATTCGATCATTGGCGCGATGACGACGCGGAGATCGTCGATGCGTTATTCGATGTCTTGCGATCCGCAGAGATCGATATGACTTGGTTCTATCGATTGCTTGCAGAGTATCCGATAGAGGGTACGGCAGATGTCTCGGCCAACGCCTATGCCGAAGACCCGATGCGTCACTTCGAATACGCGTTTTATCGCTGGGAGGAACAGGCAGAAGCCGCGAGGGGAGGTTTCGTAGTATGGCTCGAGCGATACCGTCAACGAATTCTTCGCGATGGTTTGCCGGATCCCGTTCGGCGCGAACAGATGCATGGAGTCAATCCGAAGTATGTATTGCGAAATTATCTTGCACAGCAAGCGATCGATGCAGCGGATCAAGGAGACTCGAGCGAGATCGAGAAGTTGCTCGAGGTACTGCGTCGTCCCTACGATGAGCAACCTGAGTATCATCGCTATTCGGAGAAGCGACCTGAATGGGCGCGACATCGGGCGGGTTGCTCGATGCTCTCGTGCAGTTCGTGAGCGAGAGCGATTCAGCCTGCGGTTATTTGAAGTTGTGAGATTGTCGAAGCGGAGCGTCGTCCAGTGCGATTGATAGCAGCTAATGTTTTCCAGGGATGATCATAACCCGACGCGTGAGCGAGGGACGCACGAGGGAAAACGTCGCGAGCGACGCAAGTCTATCCCTCACTTACGTTTCGGATTGTGATAGAACCAGAATACGCAACTTCAAAGTCGCCAAACGGTGGATGATCCGATGGTAGCGATCCCCAGTTGAACTCACACCCATCGCGGAGCCTCTGGGTGTGCCACCCAATCCACTCGCTTTATGCGATAATCTCTTGGATGGGTTGGGCATCGATGACACCGGTCAATTTTTCATCGAGGCCGCCGTGGAAATAGGTGAGGCGTTTGTGATCCAGTCCCATCAAGCGGAGGATGGTCGCGTGCAGGTCTCGCAGGTGCCGCGGGTTCTCGACAGCCGCTTCGCCGATCTCGTCGGTTGCTCCGTAACTGGTTCCTCCTTTTACCCCTGCACCAGCTAGCCAATAGGTAAAGCCTTTCGGGTTGTGGTCCCGTCCCCCGGGCTTCCCACCGGTATTGAAGGTTTCCGAGACCGGCATCCGCCCGAACTCGCCACCCCACACGACCAACGTCGATTCGAGCAATCCGCGTTCTTCGAGATCCTGTAGCAAGGCTGCGATCGGGCGATCGACTTCGGGGCAGTGGAGTTGCAGATTCTCTTCGATGCCATGATGGCCGTCCCAGGTGTTCTGGCCTCCGGCATTGCCCCCTCCCGAATAGATCTGGATGAAACGCACACCTCGTTCGACCATGCGACGAGCGATCAAGCATTGGCGACCAAACGTGCTAGGACCCAACGCCAGAGGATGCCAATCGGGTTTCGCTTCGTGGACGCCATAGCGATCGAGCGTTTGCTCGGTTTCCTGGCTCAGGTCGAGCGCTTCCGGCGCAGCCATTTGTAATTGAAACGCCAACTCGTAACTGGCGATCCGAGCATCGAGTTCGGAGGCGACGTCCTGCCGTTCATGACGATGACTGTTGTTGAGCTTTTGAATGAGATCGATCTCGCGGCGTTGCTTCTCTCGCGTGAAGTTAGGAGGAGGCTGCAGATTGAGGATCGGCTCGCTCGAAGTGCGGATAAGGGTTCCTTGATACGCTGCGGGCATGTAGCCGCTCGACCAATTTGGGGATCCGCTCGTCGGACCACCGCGAGGATCGAGCATCACGACATAGCCGGGAAGGTTCTGATTGATGGAACCCAGTCCATAGGTGATCCATGAACCGAGCGAGGGATGCCCTTGCAGAATGCGACCGCTGTTGATTTGAAGCAGCGCGCTCCCGTGCGCAAAGGAATCGCTCGTCAACGATTTGATCATCGCGAGCTTGTCCATATGCTTGGCGATGTTCGGAAAAGCGTCCGAGCACCAAAGCCCCGATTGGCCATGCTGGGCAAATGAGCGACGGCTGGCTTGCAAGACGGCCTTGGTCTTGGTGCCGCGGCGAAATTCGTTTTCGATCGTTTGGCCATCGCGAGATTGAAGCTCGGGCTTGTAATCGAATAAATCGACTTGAGACGGCCCGCCGAACATGAACAGGAAGATCACCGATTTCGCCTTGGTTTCGAGCATCGGAGGCTTGGGAGCCATCGGCTGAGATAGAGGGTCCGAGGCTGCGGCTCCAGTGCGTCCGTGTTCGCCTGCGAACATCGAAAGAATCGCGAGGGACCCGAATCCCGCACCGGAAGCGGCGATGAACTGCCGTCGCGATGGATGCGGTTGCTGGAGAGCGAGATGATCGGCGGCAATATGATCTTGGGGGCGCATAGATGATCAATCGATGTAGAGAAACTCGTTGCTGTTGAGGACCGCTCGACAAAGACTGATCCATGTCTCTTGTTCATCGCGAGGATCTTGTTCCTCGATGAATTGCAGCGCGATCTCACGTTCGTCGGGGGCCGGAGTCCGTTGATAGGCCAACAGCCATAATCTTTCGATCATGGCGTTCGAATCGCTTCCTGCCTCGGCACGAAGGCGCGCGACGAGTACCTGCGACTGTTCGCGAACCCATGGATCGTTGAGCAGCAATAGGGCTTGGGGTGCTGTGGTGGTGACGGGTCGTACACCGGCCGGTGAAGAACGATTCGCGAAATCCATCGTTTCCAAGAACGGAATCTTCAGCGATCGTTTGACGATGAGATAGACACTGCGGCAGGATTGTTCAGGGAGGGGGCTTTCGTTCCATTGAGATAGGGATACTGGATTGGCAGCATCTCGAACCTCTGGCGATAGCCGAGGATAGATGCTCGGGCCACCCTGTTTATCCGTCAGCGTACCTGAGATAGCGAGGATGCTGTCTCGAATCGCTTCAGCATCCATGCGCCGCATTTGTTGACGCCATACCCATCGCACATCGGGATCCTTGGTCGCCCCTACTTCATCAACGCTGTTCGATGCCATGGCGTAGGCTTGCGTCGACATGATCAAGCGATGCATGTGATGGATCGACCAGCCCGAACGGATGAATTCCTGCGCGAGAAAATCGAGGAGTTCAGGATTCGAGGGTTCGATTCCCGTTTTGCCAAAGTCGTCTGGTGTCGGCACGATTCCGATGCCGAAGTGACGTTGCCAGATCCGATTCACCATGACCCGCGCGGTGAGGGGATGTCGCGGGTTGGCAATCCATCGCGCTAAACTGAGTCGCCGACCCGACGCGCCCGCTCCATTTCGCACGGCGTCATCCAACTTCGGTGCACCTACTTGTTCAGAAAAGATCGCTGGCGTATCGGGGCCGACTGGATCGCGGGGAGCATGGATGTCACCCCGGTAGAGGACGAATGTTTCCGGAGGATCTGCGTTGCGATTCGCGACGACCAATGCCACATCGAACGGCGGCTTGGATTCCTGGAGGTTGCGGATTTCCGTTTCGATGGGAGGTCGGGCAGAGGGATCGTCGGTTTTTGCGAGCCGATCTCGAAGTTGTTCGAGTTTGACCTGTTTTTCTTTTTCCCACGCTGCGTGAACGGCATCCTCGACGAGCGGTTGTTGGATGCGACCGGTGCCGCGACCGCCTCCTCCTTTTTTCGATTGACCGTAGGGATCGACTCCTCGAATGCAACTGAGCATCGCATAGTAGTCGCGTTGGCTGATCGGATCGAATTTATGGTCGTGGCATCGAGCGCAGCCGATGGTTAAACCGAGAAATGTTGTTCCGATCGAAATGAGAACGTCGTCGGCGTCATCGAATTCTGCCTGCTGGGTATCATCCGGTTCATCGTCCCATTGGTGGAGTCGATAGAAGCCGGTTGCGATGATTGATTGTCGCCATCGTTCGGTTTCGTTGGTTGCGCTCCAACCTTGCTCGCGAGCCCATTCATCTCCAGCCAGTTGCTCGATGATGAACTGATCATAGGGTTTGTTCGAGGCAAAGGAATCGATCACATAATCGCGGTAGCGCCACGCGTTGGGTTTGATCCCGTCTCGTTCGTAGCCGTTGGTTTCTGCGTAGCGGACCCAATCCAGCCAATGCCTGCCCCACTGTTCGCCATACCGACGTGACGATAGCAGTGAGTCGATGAGCGATCGCCAGGAGTTGTCGTCGAGGTTCTGCTGGAATTGTTGGACCATTTCCGGGGTTGGGACGATGCCCCAAAGATCGTAGACGGCACGTCGAATCAGGGTGCGCGCGTCGGCTCGCGGGGCAACTGGGATATCGGATCTTTGTCGTTCGAGCAGTGCATCGATGCGTGCGGCGGCCTGGGAGATATCGAGTGGTTTATCTTGAGCGTCCGTTTTGGAATCATCGCTTTCGCGTTCGAATGGTTGGAAGGCCCAGTAGTTTCGATCCTCCTCGGTGATCTCGAAGACGCGGTTTCGTTTCTTGGGGCCGGTCGCGGTTGGTTTCTCGTTGGCGGGAGGATCGCGAGGATCAAAGGCCCCATCGGCGATCCATTTCTCGATCGCACGAACTTGTTCGGGTGCCAGGGGTTCTCCAGCGTCGGGGGGAGGCATCCTCTCGTCGGGGTCGTCGGACTGAACGACTTGCAAGAGGCGGCTCGATTGGGGTCTGCCTGGAACAACGACGGCGGCATCGTGCCAGCCACCTCGATGCTCCAGGGTCAAGCCACCTTCGGGATCGCTACCGCGGTGGCACTCCAAGCAATGTTTTTCAAGAAGCGGACGGATCTCGGATTCGAAGAATCGATTCTTCTCATCGGCGATCGCGGCGATACCGCTCGCGAGCAGCCCACTTCCGAGCGAGAGCATGAAAACAAGATGTCTTGGCGTGAGGGGAACCATCTTCGCGGTGGGCAATGGGACGCGTTTCTGTCGAACTATACCCAGTTCAGTATAACCTTGCCGGAGTTCCCCTGTTGCATAACTTCGAATCCTTTTTCGAATTCCGTGTAGTGATACCGGTGAGTGATCACGGGAGAGATATCCAGTCCGCTTTCGAGCATGACGGTCATTTTGTACCAGGTCTCATACATTTCGCGTCCATAGATTCCTTGGATGGTCAGCATGTTGAATACCACGAGATTCCAATCGATAGCGATCGGTTCGGAGGGGATGCCTAGTATCGCGATCTTCCCACCGTGGCACATCGCTTCGAGCATGGATCGGAGGGCCGCAGGTGCACCGGACATTTCGAGTCCCACATCGAAGCCTTCCTTGAGACCGAGTTCTTTTTGGACATCGGCCATGCTGCGTGTGCGCGGATCGAAAGCGATGGTAGCACCCATGCGGCGCGCGAGGTCCAATCGAAACGGATTGAGGTCGGAGACTACGACATGCCGAGCACCCGCATGCTTGACGATCGCGGTGGCCATCAAACCGATCGGGCCAGCACCCGTGATCAACACATCTTCACCCAGGCAATCGAAGCTGAGGGCTGTATGAACGGCATTGCCGAACGGATCAAAGATGGAGGCGATATCTCGATCGATGTTATCGTGATGATGCCATACGTTGGTCATTGGCAGGGCGATGTATTCCGCGAACGCACCGGTTCGATTGACACCGATGCCTTGTGTGTCCTTGCACAGATGCCTTCGGCCGGCGAGGCAGTTTCGGCAGCGGCCGCATACGACGTGCCCTTCGCCGGAGACGATCTCGCCCGGGTAGAAATCTTTGACGTTCGAACCCACTTCGACGATCTCGCCGACGAACTCGTGGCCGACGACCATCGGCACGGGAATCGTTTTTTGGGCCCACGCGTCCCAGTTATAGATGTGAAGATCGGTCCCGCAGATTCCGGTCTTTTCGACCCGGATCAGTACGTCATTGATACCGATCGTGGGAAAGGGGACATCCTGGAGTTCCAGGCCGCGACCGCGATGATGCTTTACCAGAGCTTTCATGAATGATTCCATAGGAACGAAGGTTGTGATCGAAGGTTGCGATCAAAGGTTGAAATCGGCCTCGAGGTTGGAGCCAGCGAGGCCTCTCCCTGCATTTTGCCTGACCGATACAAGCGAAAATACGGCATAAACGATACGCAAGCGGTGGCGGTTCGTCGACGGTGCGGGCTCTTCCTGGAGACTGATTTCGATTATGATAAGGGTCTTTCCGTCAGGCGTAGATCGGAAAGGGCTTTCTGGCGACGTAATCCATGAGCGAGTTTCTGTTCTATTACGTGCGACCCGAACCACCAACGTGGGTCTTCCTATCATTCTTTGCAGTGATCGGGATCTTCGTTGTCTTTCGCCGATTTTGGTCCCTTCGAAACCTCGACATTCTATTGGTTTTGGCGTTCACGCCTGGCTTCATGATGGTCTACGAGGGGCGGCAGGCGACTTTGGAGAAATCTGAGGCGAGCGTTGTCGAGGCCGGAGAAGCGTCAACCGCCCCGCAGGCTGAAGCGAGCGAGCCGAACATTGCGGGCTGGTCACCGAAACGATTGCTGTATTACGGTTTTCTGTGGTTGCTCGTCTGCGCTGGTTTGTTGACCCTGCGCATGTTGTTGGACACGGCGATCGTTAGGCGCCCGATGTTGGAGCCCAATCTGAACAGCGGAGGGATGCTGTTCATCGGAATCTCGTTGACGGTATTCCTGCTGTTTAATGTTGCGATGAGTTCCCAGAACGACAACCGCAAGCAGGGTCCGGACCTTGGGCCGGGCTATGTGCTGTTGAGCAAGCTGCCCCAGTTCTCGACCGTGACGGACCGACCCGTGGTACCGGCGGTTCCCGACAAAGTGGTCGATGCCAATCGAACATCGAAGTTGGACATGGTAGCGCGCATATTGGCAATCGCCGCGAATGTGCTACTGGTCTTTTGTATCGTCGGTATCGGGTATTGGCATTTCGGTAGCTTGAGCACAGGAGTTGGTGCTGCAACGCTTTATTTGCTGTTGCCTTACGCTGCGCATACGACGGGGCGGGTAGACCATGTTGTGCCTGGGGCGTTGCTGATGCTGGCGCTGATGTTGTATCGACAGCCGTTCGTTGCCGGTCTCTTTCTAGGTTGTGCGGCAGGGGTGATGTATTATCCGTTTTCGCTACTGCCCCTGTGGTGCAGTTTCTATTGGCAGCGAGGGATCCGGCGGTTTGCGTCGGGGTTTGCGATTTCGGTCGCAGTGCTCGTCATCGCTATGGCGATTATCTATCCAAATGATCTTGCGCATCATTTAAGTTACATGTTTGGCATCAAGCGTGTCGCGATGAACGGCATGGACGGAATGTGGGGCTTGGGTTGGCATCCGATCGCGCGGATTCCGATCATCGTCGTTTTTGTTCTGCTCAGTTTCTCATTTATGTTTTGGCCTGCTCAGAAGAACCTCGCAACGCTTATGAGTTGTTCTGCGGCTCTCATGGCTGCAACGCAGTTTTGGCATGGATTCGGCGGGGGCCTGTACATGGCTTGGTTCCTGCCACTCGGGATCCTAACCATTTTCCGGCCGAATCTCGATTACTGCGTGGCACTCGAAGTGGTGCGACCTATGAAGCGCAAGACCAAGTCAGTTGCAACTCCCGAGCCTGAACCTGAGCCACCCTTAGCCGCCGCAGGTTGAACGGCATTGAACGGATCGTGGCACTGGCGCGCCCGATGCTACTTCGGAGTCCAGGTCGATTGACCGGGAGTCGGTTTTCTAAGATGGATCTGGCGATGGTTCACCATCGTGATTCCTTGTTCGTCCGTGAATCGAACGTAGACATCGATCAGATTCGATTGGGGCTTGTTCTCATGCCACGGCAGTTCCAGATGGATGCCTTGAGCGCTGCCAACGGGTTCGAGTAGTTCCGCAGCCTCTTGGGCTGTGTATTCCCATTTACCAAGTCGATTGGCTTGGCCTTCGCCCGGTTCCTCCAAGACGACAGTGATCTTGCCGCTCGCGGCGACGAACTCATGTTTCTGGTTGCGTGGTACAAGAACTAGTGCGATTCCTTCTTCCCCAACATTCCCATCTCGCCGAATGCCTCGGCATAGTCCGGGATGAAATTCGATCTGGCGGATTCGTGTGTCGCTCGGGGTTGCGGAGCCAGTTGTCGCTGAGCCGGTGGTTGTTGAAGGTCCAATCGCAGGGTCTGGCGGCAATGTCGGCGCAGCGATGCGGCGTTCCTCGTAGCTTGCTCGAGCCACCTCGGAAGGGAGCCCGCGGGGAGCGGACGATGCTCGATCGGGAGCCTGCGGTTGACTCAACGCCTGTTCTCTAGGTGCCAGTTCTCTAGGTGCCTGAGCCCCAGATGATAGCGGCGGTTCTAGGAGCTTTGGATTGGGGAGTAACGGAGCGGAGTTGGAGTCGGGTAACAGCGAACCATTTGGCTCGGCGTTGGGTTTGGATGGGAGTAACTCTCCGCCTCCGGCTTCCGAAGACTTGCTGTTGAAAGGGGGTGGAGCGGGTGTGTCTACTTCCAGCACTTCGTTTGGAGGTAGTTTGAGCGATTCCTTGGGTGCCGCGGGTTTTGGGGTAGCTGGCGTGGGGACTTCGGATTTCGAACCAGAAGACTTGGGTGGTGCAGGCTTGGGACTCGATGGCTTCGATGTATCTGTCTTCGGAACGGATTTCGGCGGACTGAATCGATCCGTGCGATCTTGTTCGGCGTCGCGCAATCGCGATTCCAAGCCTTCGTTGGTCGCACGAAGGTCTTCGAGTTCGTTTTCGAGGGCTCGGTATTCGGCATCGTATTCATAGATGCGATCTTCGAGCAATCGAATCTCGCTTGCCATGTTTTCGACATAGAGTTCGTTGTAGGCTCGTTGATGGCACCCGCTTCCGATCAGCGAAAAAATCGCCATGCCAGCCCATACAGGTCGGCTAGTGATCGTGAACCATCGGGATCTCAAACGAAACAAAGTCATCGAAAGGCCATGGAGGTGATTCTTCTGCAAGCGTACGCTGGTCTGGGAGTAGTGGAAAAAGAGGGATCGCGTCAAGGTGAATCCCATCTTGCCCACTTGTTTTTGGGGCAATGGGTGATTTGGGGGGTTTGGCAAGCTAGAGGATGAGCAGTTTGTAGAAGAAATAACGAAAAAACAGACTTTTCTGTCGTGGTCGTGAAGGCCTTGAACCGACAACCATCTCGTAGGGCGGGCTCCATCACTTTCTCGTATTGAATATACCGCATATGTCTCGATCTACCGCTGACATTCAACCAACCGTTTTGCACACTTGCGGAATTATGTCCGCGAGCACATTCGCGTCATCGGCCTTGATGCTGTGCTGCATGTTGCTGGTCGCCAGCACTAGCGGCTGCGCTGCGTTGATTGGCAGGAGATACTCCGAGAGCGAGAAGATCGATTTGACCCCTGTAAAGAAAGAGGGTTACAGCATTGGGCCCTACGGCGTGATGCAGCCGATGAGTACGGCAGATGAATCTCCATCCGTCATCTTGGAAGTCAACCATGGGAAGCGGTCGTTTGAACGAATTCCTATGGTCCCCAACCAACCGATGTTCATCGCGGATCTAGTGCGCGATGCGGATTTCTATCGCAAGATCGGTAAAGTGCAAGTAACGATTCTGCGGCCCAATGGAACTAACCCGCCCGTGCGAATGGATGTCGATTTTGATCCGTCCGGCAAGCGCGTCGAAGAAGGGATGAATTATTCGCTCCGCCCCGGTGACCACGTCGTCGTCACGGCAGATGACCGCACGTTCCTAAATCGGATCGCGGGTGGCACGGTATTTGGCAAGATGTTGAAATAGGGTTTCGATGCAACCCGGAATCTTAAGCGTTGTATCGACCGTCGCCAGTGTCTTTTTGGTGATGTCAGTCGGTGGCTTGGCTCGCAGATGGAAGTGGATAGCGAGCGATGCCGATCGATCGCTTGCGGTATTCACCAAATCGGTATTGATGCCATCATTGTTCTTTCATCGCATCATGACCGATCCCGCGCTATCGATGCAGATCGACGCATGGTTGCCAGCGGTTTACGGCTTTGGCTGCACTGCGGGTGGCATCCTCATCGCGGGATGGATTGCCAAGTGGATCGGTAAACCGTTTCAAGTGACAAACGATTCGCAGCGTCGCACGTTTGCATTTTGTGCTGGCATCGACAATTACGGCTACATACCTTTTCCGCTCGCCGAAGCATTCTTTCCAGCGAGTGTCGTGACGCTGATGGTTTACAACGTCGGAGTGGATACGGCTCTATGGAGCGTCGGTTTGTTTGTGATCTCTGGGCAAGGAATCACGGCTTCATGGAAACGGGTGGTTCTCAGTCCGCCGCTTCTGGCAGTGATCGCGGCTGTTACCTTGCGGCAATCGCAGTTCGATACCTGGTTTCCAACGTCGATTCTTCAGGCCTGTGCGCAGCTCGGCAAATGTTCGATACCGATGGGATTGATCCTCAGCGGCGCGATCATCTACGATTACGCTGACAAGTTCCATTGGGGGAGAGTCTGGAGACCCTTTCTACTGGCGGTTGCCGTGCGGTTGGTTGTCCTACCGTTTGGGATCGTCATGTTGTCCCTAACTACCGAGAACATGCCGCTGAAAGAAGTGCTTCTGGTGCAGGCAGCGATGCCAGCTGCTACGTTTCCGATCGTGATGACGAGGTTATACGATCAGGATATAGATACGGCGTGGACGGTCGTGGTTGGGACATCGGTCGTCGCGATCGTGACCATTCCTCTATGGTTGGTCTTTGCGCCCGCGTACTTCTTGTGATGTGGCTTACTTCTTGTGATGAGGCGTGCTTCTTGAAGCACCGCGTGCTCGAACCTGCGTTTATCGAGCACCTTTTTTCTTGTGCTGTTTTTCGTACAGTTCGATGACTTGTGTGCGATCGGTCAGTTCATGTTCTCGCGCCAGACAAGCCAACGCCCAGGCGGTTTTCTTACCGTATCGTTTCCATGCGAAACTGATTTTGCGGCGTCTACCTTGTTTATCGACCCAGGAAGCACAATAGCCGAACGACTCAGCGTTCTTCCATCGTTCGTCGGTGTTCTTGACAATATGAACACCCACTTTGCCGCTGGAGTTGCGATGGGTGCGAATGCCTTTGGTGCTGGCAACGGGCGGAGCAGTAGAGAGCCACTGATCGTATTGATCCTGAGCGGCTTTTAGTGCCTTGGCTTTGGAACCGAAGGCTTTGTCATTGAAGAACATTTGCTGCCGTTTGCCTTGGCGAGTCAAGCGAATCATCCAACCGCGAGTCGACACGCCGTCATATTCGATTCGGGTGATTCCTTTGAGGGCTTTCTTAGGCATTTCGATTTCCGATCGTGGGCGGGGCAAAAGGGATACGGAGCGCCGATGTCGCGGCGCATGACAACCGATTGCACCTAAGAATAATTGTCCGGTCAATCGCGGTCTACTGCGTGGCCTCGATGGCCGCGATGATCCCTGCAGCTTTTGTCCAGGTTTCCTCTTCTTCCATCTCCGGTTGACTGTCGGCAACGATCCCTCCGCCGACCTGAAATTGCCACCATCCATGGGAGCATGTGAGGGTACGAATCAGGATATTCCAATCCATTTCCCCATTGGTTCCTGCATATCCTAGGCTTCCACAATAGGGGCCGCGCACCGTGGGTTCCAACTCCGAAATGATTTCCATGGCGCGCACCTTCGGAGCACCTGTGATGCTTCCTCCGGGAAAGACCGCAGCGATCAAATCGCTGAAACCAGCGCGGGAACGCATTTGGGCGCGGATGGAGCTGACCAGATGGATCACGTAGGGGTAAACCTCGATGCCGCACAACTGATCGACGATCAGAGACTCCGGATTGCAGATGCGTGACAGATCGTTGCGGAGCAAGTCGACGATCATGATGTTTTCTGCTCGATCTTTGGGAGCAGAGATCAACTCCGATGCGATCCGCTCCTCCGAAACTTGATCGACCGATCCGTCAGCATTGCGGGGGGGACGACGACGCGTCCCTTTGATCGGCCGCGTCTCGATCCAACCCTGGTGCACTTTCAAGAAACGCTCTGGCGATGCGCTGACGATTTGAGCAGGACCGAGATCGAAGTAGGATGCGAAGGGTGCTGCATTCAGTCGCCGCAATCGCATGTACAAAGAAAGCGAATCGGATCGCGCCGGACAGAGGAGCCGCTGAGACAGGTTCACCTGAAAGATATCGCCCGCTCGAATGTAATCGCGGGCACGTTCCACCGTTTGTCGATAGCCATCGCTATCGAAATTACCGAGCCATCCGCCACCTAATCGAGTTTCAAACTGCGGCGCTGTTAAACCATGCGCCATGGCGTGCATGCTGATCGCTCGATCCGAGCCTGAAGCCATCGACCGTTGGAACAATCGCTGGCGAAACTGATCGGCTCGCCACTCGGCTAATGACCGTCGCTCGGTTTCTCCCGCACCGGGAGAGGCACCATAACCCTGAGAGATGAGCCAACCGCGACCTAGAAGATGATCCCATGACAGAACCACGTCATACATGCCCAAGACTGCGAGGGGCAACCCAAATTCATCGTGCTTCGCAGGTCGGATTCGTTCAAAGCAACGACCGAACTCGTATGCCATGTAGCCAGCGACTCCCCCTTGAAAAGGAGGAAGATCGGGGACGCTTGCGGTTGCGTGCTGAGCCAACCATCGATCGATGGTCGCCAGCGGGTCGGCGATGGGGCGATCGATGCGATGAACGCGGCATGGGTCAGCCGCGATGTAGCTGTAGCGGCTGCGAGGATCATCTTGCAGGGCGCTGTCGAGCCACAAGCAGTAGGGGAGAGAACTCAGGCGCGCGAACGCAGATTCCGGTGACAACTCCGGCGGCAGCAACTCCACCACCGGAGGGACTCGTTCGGGATCAATCTTAGTGGTGATGGTGGTCGTCTTTGAGGAGAACCGATTCTTCTTTACCATCAATCACCACAAACAACTTGGCCTGAACCCCCTTTGGATCATCGCCGCTAGCACCCACTAAGGTGAGCAGTTCCGCATCCTTGGCTTGGAAAATGGAGCCAGCGATTTTTGCTCCTTCGTCCGCTGTCAACGTGAACTTCTTTTCGGAGCCATCGGAGGTGACGCGAACCTCTGCCGATTCGATCTTTGCGCCGCCGCTGACCAACTCCTCGAAGTAAAGGGTCAAAACATGGTTGTCATCGTCGTGGGCCCACTCGAAGTGGGTGCTGGTGTTGGTGTCGAAGTGAGCGATATGACCGCCGTGGGGGCCATGCTCCGCATGAGCGTGCCCATCGTCTTTGCCTTGTTCTTTGTCATGATCATGGTCGTGATCATGGTCGTGATCATGGTCGTGATCATGGTCGTGATCATGATCGGAGTGGGCCGCAGTTTTTCCGGTCCCGGGCTTTGCGTTTTGCTTTGCCTCGCATCCGAACAGCAGGGCCGTGGTGCCGATGAGAAGTGTCGCAAGGAAAAATCGAAATTTCATGGATCAGCCCATCCTGTTCTAGAGTCGCCGAATCAAAAATCGTCACCTACCGAACGATAGGAAACCGCGGTCGAAAATTGGAAATCATCTCTTTGGGTTACGCAAGCCGAATCCCAGGGTTCGCAAGATCTCCTGGGAAAGACCTGGTAAACCACTCCTCCCGAAGATCGGTAAGCTATACTATTCATTGGGCGTTCAAGGTCAAAAGGCGTTTAGGGTGGACGCCAAGATGAACATGGTCCCGGTTCGCCCTGGAAAAGCTTTACTGGAAAACGCAACTGGAAAAAAGGAGATTCGCCCGCTGGTGCACACGCACGACCGCTCTCAAAGCTTGGCTAGTGAACATGGAGTGCTAGCCCGATTGATTTTGCCCGGACATTTCACGACGGAGGATCCGTTCGATGAGTTGCGTGGTCTCGCGCAAACTGCCGGGATCGAGGTGGTGGGCACTGTCTACCAAAAACGGGAGCACCCGGACCAATCTACTTATCTTGGAAAAGGAAAAGTCGACGAGCTGGCCCGACTTTTGTCGGGGACCGACGCTGATGTCGTCGTGTTCGACAATGACCTGACTCCCGCCCAGACGAGGAATTTGGAAAAGGCCCTGAATGTCAAAGTCATCGACCGATCCGAACTGATTTTGGATATCTTTGCAACCAGCGCTCGGACTCACGAAGCCCGCTTGGCCGTCGAGTTGGCCCAACTCGAGTATTCGCTCCCGCGATTGAAGCGGATGTGGACCCACTTGTCTCGTCAAACGATGGGTGTCGGGATGCGCGGACCGGGTGAAAAGCAGCTCGAAGTGGACCGCCGACTTGCGGAAAAACGGATCCACGATCTGCGCAGCGATTTGAACAAAGTAGAACAACGCAAGGCTCGCGAAGTCGCCTCGCGCGAAGGAACGTTCGGCGTCTCCCTGGTGGGCTATACCAACGCAGGGAAGAGCACGTTGATGAATACTCTGACAGATGCTGGCGTCGAAGCCGCGGACAAATTATTCGCGACTCTCGATACGCGAACACGCAAGTGGATGTTGCCTGGCTGGGGACCGGTACTGCTCAGCGATACTGTCGGGTTCATTCGCGATCTACCCCACCACTTAATCGCCAGCTTCCGCGCGACACTCGAAGAAGCCAGACAGGCCGATCTGCTTTTGCACGTTGCCGACGTCAGCAACCCGTCGGTCCTCCATCAAATCTCGTCGGTCTACAAAGTCCTCAAGGAATTGGGAATCGAGGAGAAGGATACGTTGCTGATTCTCAACAAGGCCGACTGCGAAGGAGCGGAAACTCGCATCCCCTTGGTGATGGAACGCTATCCCAACGCGATTCCCATCTCCGCTAAATCGGGATTCGGACTGCCGAACCTGTCGCAAGCTGTGAGCGATGCGTTAACCTCCAGCTTCGTCGAGTTGGAAATCAAGCTCCCGGTTTCCGATGGAAAAACCATCGCATGGTTATCCTCCCATGCCGAGGTTCTGTCCAAGCAATATCACGACGAATACACTCTCATCCATTGCCGTCTTCCCAAAGGGGCGGCTGGCAAGCTGGCCAACCAGGGATTCGATTTGCGAGTCTTGTCCGGTAAATTGCCGGAACCTTCCAAACGAGGGTACCCTGATCGAGCTACCTATCTGCCAGCCCATCATGACGACGAGACTCATCCTGTTGGGCATACCGAGCAGGCTTCGAATCCGGGGCATGTCGGCACGGGTGACGGACCTATGCAGGATCCCGCTGAAGTAGCGTGATGAACTCTCGGGACCGATCGTGGCAAAACGCAGCCTGAACAACATGCGAGTCGTCGCAACCGGAGCCTCAAGCGGCATCGGTTATGCTTTGGTCAGCCGGTTGCTGCTATCAGGTGCGAATGTGCTGGCGACTGCTCGACGAGAAGAGCGATTAGAGCAACTGGCCAAAGAGAACGAGGGAGCACCCGGTACACTATCGATCCTGCCCGGGGATCTCACCTCTGCCAACCATCGAGCCGCGATCGCTGCATGGTGTTTGGAACATTGGGGAGCGATCGATACGCTCATCAACAATGCAGGGGCGGGAGCGATCGGCCCCTTTGCAGATGCCAGCAGCGATCGGTTGCGACAAGTCATGGAGATCGACTTCTTTGCTCCTGCGGAATTGACTCGCAGTTGTCTGCCGTTGCTATTGGGCGGGAATCGGCCAGCGATCCTGAACATCGGTTCGGTGCTCGGCCATCGCGCAGTTCCTCTGAAGAGCGAATACTGCGCGGCCAAATTCGCCATGCGCGGATGGTCCGAAGCGATCCGTGTCGAACTGAAACGAGCCGGTATCGACGTTCTGATGGTCAGCCCCAGCACCACGCGGACCGAATTTTTCGACTCCCTCCTGGATACGCGCACGGATTCGCGCAGCCCGTCGATTGGTTGCATGGAACCGGATGCTGTTGCGAGGCTAGCGATCGCTTCGTTGGTCCGATCCAAACGCGAACGGATCCTGAGTTTGGGTGGCAAGCTCTTGGTATGGAGCGGCCGATGGTTTCCATCCTTGACCGATGCGATCCTCACACGTTCGATCGCACCGAAACAGTCGAACGATCGTGGATAAGCGGTGATCGCCTAAACCTGCTTGCGCATGCAGCAGTTCTTGAACTTCTTACCGGAACCGCATGGGCAAGGATCGTTGCGTCCTGCTTTTTCAACGCGGTTGCGGATGGTCTTGGGTTCAGGGGGAGCGGCACCCGCCTGGTCGGCGGCTTCCAAGTCCGCTTGTTTCTCTTCCAACAAGGTCTGAGTCACATTGAATTCATCATGCCGAGCGCTGGTTTCTACCCACGAACTAGCAACCAACTCATCGTCCATCGCTTCCATACGGAAGATGACATCGGTGATTCGCTCTCCGATCGACAGCCACATCTGATCGAACAGACGCATCCCTTCGCGTTTGTACTCGACCTTGGGATCCATCTGGCCCATGCTGCGGAAGGAGACGCTGGAGCGAACATGGTCCATCGCAAGCAAGTGGTCTTTCCAGGAGGAGTCCAGCGTTGTTAGTAGAACGGTTCGTTCCATGCGACGAATCTCTGGGAAGTACCGATCATCGAAGGCTTGTGACAGGTGAGCTTGCATCTCAGGCTTGGTCCACTTCGCAACTTCCGCCGGGTCGCCCGACCATCCCAGATCTTGGCGCATCCACTCCAGGAGACTTTCCATCTCACCGTTGGAGGTACCCATGCACTCAGATAGCTTCTTCTGGGTGGAACGACCATAGATCGATTCGATCTTTTGCTGGGTCGTCTTCCAAACGCCGTGGGCCTTTTCGGCACTCTTGCGGCTGATCTCTTCGAGTTGTTCCCAAATCTTTTCGCCGGCGTTTTGGAGTTGTTCCAAGACATCTGGCGTAGAGAATCGATGCTTGGCCCAATCGGACAGAGCCCCTCCGTCGATCGTATAACTTTCGGGACCGGTCCGAATGCGGAATCGACTCAGGCCGACAAGGATCGGATACTTCACCTCTCGCTCGAAATAGGCCTTCTCGGCCATATCGAGCATCTTGGTTTTGATGGCATCGGGTTCTACTCCTCGAATCTCGTTCATCGGGACTTGGATGCTGAATTTGTTGAGCATCCAGGTCTGGAGCATCTGCAAACCATAATCGGGTTCGAGGAACGCGTCCCCTTCGCCGAGGTCGATCTTGGCGATGTACTCATTCGCCTTGCCGATGAACTCTTCGTCCATGCGATCGCGTTCCATCTTTTTGAGCATGCTGACGGTGTAATGGGTACCGAACTTGGAGTTGACCCATTTGGCCATGGCATCCCAGTTCCATTCCGATTGCTCCTCTTCGGAAGGAAGGTTTTCATCGATCGCATCGAGGATTTGCGTTTCGGCTGCCCGTTCTGCTTGATCTTTGGCGTATGCGACGGCAACGCTTGGTTCAACGGAGCGGAAATCCTTTGGATCGAGTTGCATTCCCAATCTCGGTCCAGCCCAGCGAGCATAGGATTCGGCTCCGAACATCGGATCGCAGAATTGATCGACGTTGGATTGGATCTGCCGTTGCAGTTGTTCCATGACCAGTTCGCGGCAACTGGTTCCTTCGAGGATTTGCTGGCGGTAGCTGTAGACGCGCTTGCGTTGATGGTCCATGACCTCGTCGTATTCGAGGAGGCTCTTGCGGGCTTCGAAGTTTCGTTCTTCGACTTTCTTTTGTGCGCCGGAGATCCGTTTCGAAACGTAGGGACTCTCGATTGCTTCGCCGTCTCCCATGCCCATGCGGCGCATCATTTCGCGGACCCAGTCCCCTGCAAAGATGCGCATCAAATCGTCTTCGAGTGACAAATAGAAGCGGCTTGAGCCAGGATCACCCTGTCGGCCGCAACGACCCCGCAACTGCAAGTCGATACGACGGGACTCATGCCGCTCGGTGCCGATGACATACAGGCCGCCGAAGTCGCGTACCCGTTCACCCTCCTCACGCATCTTCTCCGCGTCTTCGATCTGCTTGATCAGGCCCTCCCATTCTTCCTTGGGGACGTCCAGACGGGTTTCGTAGGTGTGCTGTAGCTGGGCCCAGGCCATTGTTTCCGGATTGCCACCGAGGATGATGTCGGTACCTCGGCCTGCCATGTTGGTTGCGATCGTCACCGAGCCAATGCGACCCGCTTGAGCGATGATGTCGGCTTCGCGTTTGTGGGCCTTGGCGTTGAGAACTTGGTGATTAACACCCCGTTGCTCAAGCAGTCGCGATAGCTTTTCGCTTTTCTCGATGCTGACGGTACCGACCAGGATCGGTCGCCCTTCCCGTTCGATACGAGCGATCTCTTCACGAGGTATTTCCGCGATTTCGCGAGAATCAGCCTTGCGCAATACCACTCGCTGGTCATCCTCGGACTCGATATGGCCGACGAGGAATCCACGTTTGCGATCGGTGAACTCGATGGTGTCATGTTTGTGGACCCGATCGATCTCATCTGCGACCGCATCGTATTTTTCTTTTTCGGTGAGATAGATCGCGTCCGGATACTCGATCCTTTTCAGTCCGCGATTGGGGGGTACTGCAATCACCCCCAGGTTGTAGATCTTGCTGAATTCCTGCGCTTCGGTCATCGCGGTACCTGTCATTCCCGCAAGCTTCTTGTAGAGCTTGAAGAAGTTTTGCAGGGTGATGGTCGCGAGGGTTTGTGTCTCTTCCTTGATCGGAACTTTTTCTTTGGCTTCAACGGCTTGATGCAAGCCATCGCTCCATTGACGCCCTTCCATGAGTCGACCGGTGAACTCGTCGACGATGATGATCTGACCTTCCTTGACGACGTAGTTCACATCACGTTTGTAGAGTTGGTGCGCCTTGAGTGCGTTGTCTAGCAGGTGGGGCCACTCCATGTTGCCAACGGTGTAGAAACTCTCGACACCCGCCAATCGTTCGGCTTCGCGCACGCCCGCATCGGTCAGATTGACCGTGTGGTCTTTTTCATTGACGACGAAATGATCTTCGCGTTTGAGTTGCTGAGCGATGCGGTCGGCTTCCATGTACTTGCCTGCATCGCGCATCGCTGGACCCGAGATGATCAGCGGAGTACGCGCCTCGTCGATCAAGATGTTATCGACTTCGTCGATGACCGCAAAATGCAATGGGCCTTGCACCTGCTGCATGTGGCTTGGGAAGCGATCATCCCCGCGGGCTGCCATCCGCATATTGTCGCGCAGATAATCGAATCCAAGTTCATTGTTCGTGGCATACGTAATGTCAGCCGCGTAGGATTTCTGACGCTGGCTGTTCTCCATACCGCTTTGGATGTTCCCGATCGTCAGACCCAACCCCATATAGAGTGGTGCCATCCACTCCATATCACGGCGGGCCAAATAGTCGTTTACCGTGACGACATGAACCCCTTTCCCTTCGAGGGCATTGAGATATGCAGGCAACGTTGCCACCAGCGTCTTGCCTTCACCAGTGATCATTTCCGCGATGTTGCCGTGATGAAGGACCATGCCCCCCAAGAGCTGCACATCGTAGTGCCGCATACGCATGAAGCGACGACCCGCCTCGCGGCATGTGGCGAACGCCTCCACCAACAGATCTTCGATCGTGGCACCGTCCGCCAACCGGCGCCGGAACTTGATGGTCTGCTCCTTGAGCTCGGCATCTGAGAGTGCCATCATCTTTGGCTCAAGCTCGCCGATCAGTTTGGCTAATTCACCAAATCTTCGCAGTTGTCTGGAGTTCGCGGAGCCGAACAGGACGGTCAAACCTCGATCGAGACCGCTCAGGACACCATTGACCGCGGTGGTGGTCCCTTCCCAAAGTTTTTCGATTAATTCCATGAATAGATGACCCCGGGTAGCTTAGGCAATACGCCTCGATTTTATGCGATTCCCCGAAGAGAATGAACTTGGAGAGTATCGCCTCCCCCTAAATGCGTCAATCGTCAAGGTGGACCGGATCCGGAATCTCAACCCCGTCTACATCGACATTACCCGGTTCTACTGATTCAGCAACGATCGTTTCCGTAAGGCCTGGATCGCTGAAAATCGAGCCAACACGTCCATTTTTCATGTCGGTTCGAGGCGTTTTCGAAACAAATCCACCGTAATCGTAGTCGTAGGGTGAACAGCACAGAGTGCAACCCGAAAGCGCGATCAGGCCCGAAAGTCCGCAGCAAAGAATCCCGTTTCGAAGTCGATGGCTCGGCATGCGTTTTCTTGGAGGTTGCATGGTGATGGTCCAGAACGGAGCTGGTTGGTACGAGGCGACATGGTTCGGTTAAAATATTCGGCTGGCTTGGGATGGGCAATTGAGTCAAAGTTTGACAAAAAGGAAGGCTATAGTGGGCGAGACGATTTTTTCAAAGATCGTGCGGAAAGAGATTGCTGCCGCGATCCTCTATGAGGATGAGTTGGCCTTAGCGTTCCGCGATATTCATCCGCAGGCTCCGGTTCATTTCTTGGTGATTCCCAAGGAACCGATTTCCTCGCTCGATGCGATGACTCAGGAGCAGCGTGGGTTGCTCGGGCACCTTCAATGGGTTGCTAGCCATGTTGCTCGAGAGCAGGGGCTCTCCGAAGGTGGTTACCGCGTGGTGACAAACATCGGGACCGATGGCGGTCAGTCGGTTGCTCATCTTCACTATCACGTTCTCGGCGGCCGGCATCTTTCGTGGCCACCTGGTTGATTGGGCCATGGCACCGTGTTGATTGGCCCATGGCACCGTGTTGATTGGGTAATCTTGGCAAGCGGGGGTAACTACTCCGCAAGGGTGGAGTCTGTCCGCGCACCCAACGCCCATGATGTGTTCGTACGTGAATATCCGATGCTATCCTCGTTGTCGATTTTCGTGATGGAACCCGCAGGACCGGATCTGGATCGAGCAACGGTGATGAATTGATTTCCCGAGCACGAATCCGGGCCCAGAATGAAATTGTCGCGAGTCATTGCAAGGCAGACCATCCTACGTCTTGCATCCGTAGCCGCTGGTCTGTCCGTTACGCTGGCCCAGCCGCTCACCCTATTTGCCGATCCTCCACAACGTGTGTCGCCGATCGTGCGTGCCGTTCAGCATGCAGAAGCAGCGGTCGTCAACATTCAGGGGAGCAAGACGGTGGTGAGTGCGTCGACCACAAGCCCCAACTCTAAGCAGGAAGTCAATGGAATGGGTACCGGGGTGATCATTGATCCTCGGGGCTACATCATCACCAATCTGCATGTCGTTGAGGACGTCAGCCGTATTGAGGTGACCTTGGCTGATGGAACCACGGCCATCGCCAAGCTCCTCAACTACGATCCCGAGACCGATCTTGCGTTGATCAAGATTCCTACGAGCAAGGATCTCCCGACCATCGAATTCGGAACCAGTTCCGATCTGATGCGAGGCGAGACGGTGATCGCGATCGGCAATCCATTTGGATATCAGAACACAGTGACGCAAGGGATCATCAGCGCCCTGAATCGAAACATCCCGGTGAATGGCTCGCAGGAATACAAGAACCTGATCCAGACCAACGCCGATATCAATCCGGGGAACTCGGGCGGACCGCTTCTGAACCTCGACGGAGAAGTCATCGGCATCAACGTTGCGGTTCGAGTTGGAGCACAAGGGATCGGATTTGCGATACCGATCGATTCGGCCCTGGATGTCATGGCCGATTTGGTTGCGGCTTCGCATCCTGAACCGGTAGTGCACGGCCTCGAGTTATCGCGAAGTTATGAGAACGGCGTTTCGAAACTGCTCGTCCGCTCTGACCAAGAGGAGTCGACCTCCAGTCGAAACGTTCGCATGTGCGATGTGATCGAGTCGGTGAATGGTGTTCCGGTCGCCAATCGACTGGACTTAGAACTGATGCTTCTCGAACAGCGTCCAGGCGGTTCGGTTGAGCTAGGAATATCACGGGGCGAGAACCGAGTCACTCAGGCGATCCCTCTTCGTTCAGCTCCCGCGACTCTCGACCAGAATCTCGCTAAGACGGTATGGGAGCAACTCGGCGTACGAGTTGTCGCTGTCGCAGCTAATGCCGTAGCGGGTACAGGCGAAGACTATCAGGGTGGTCTTCGAATCACCGAAATTCGCGCGGCAAGCCCGGCAGCCAAGCAACGACTTCAAGTCGGGGACATCATCGTCGGCGTCATGGAATGGCAGACCGCGAGTATGGCCGATCTTCAATGGATCCTTTCGAGCCCCACATTTCGTTCGGCTCCTTCAGCGAAATACTATGTCGTCCGCAAGCGGCAGCAAATCACCGTTGCCATGTCGCCGGAATCGGTTCGCTTTCGCTAATCGCATCGATCGATCCCTTACCGATTACTCTTCGTTTTAGCAGACTTCGGAGGGAATTATTCTGCGGTCTCTTGTCCGTTGGTGGGCTCGGTGACGAAACGATAGCCAGCATCGCGAATGGTCAGGATGTGACGTGGCTTGGCCGGATCGATCTCAAACATTTTTCGAAGCCGCATCACGAATTGATCGACGCTGCGGGTCTGCATCTCTCCCGACATTCCCCAGACCTCGCTGAGCAACTCTTGGCGACTGATGACGCGACCTTCGTTTTCAACGAAGTATCTGAGGAGTTGCAACTCTTTGTGCGTCAGTTTGATTTCCTTGCCATCGACAAAGACTTCGTAGGTATCGAAATTGATACGGGCATTTCCAAAGACAATTTCAGTGACCTTCGCGCTCAAGATAGGAGTTGAACTCTTGAATTGCTTGGGATAGAGCCGGAGCAGGTTCTTGACTCTCGACAGCAGTTCGTCGAGATCGAATGGTTTGGTCAAATACTGATTGGCTCCGACATCGAAGCCACGCGCTCGATCCTCGGACAAACTGCGGGCGCTCAATATGAGAATCGGGATGAGTATCTCTTGTTGGCGAATGCGATCGCAGACGGCATATCCGCTCATGCCCGGCAACATCAAATCCAATATCAACAGATCGAAAGCGAAATGGTCGGCTTCGATCAGTTTGAGTGCGGTCGGTCCGTCGGAGACGAGCGTTGCTTTGTAGCCCTCGGCCTCCAGGTTGTACTTCAACCCGTTTCCCAAGTGGGTTTCATCTTCGACGATCAGGATCCTCGGCTTCATGGCTGAGCCTGCATCGCAGAGCGACAGCTATCCGGCAGATCGGGTTGTTGCCAAGCGCTCATGCCGCCGTCGATGTAGATGGTTTGACCGTGAATGTGATGTGCCAAATCGCTCAGTAGAAACGCAGCCATTGGACCGCATACATCCGCGCTCGGGACCGTTTGGTTAGGGGTATGCAGTTGCATCCACTTGAGCATTGCGCGATCGGTAGATAGTACCTGATCGGTCAGCGGCGTGCGGACGAGTCCCGGTGCGATCGCATTGACACGGATGGCGTGGGGAGCCAGGCTCACACACAACGACCGGACCAAGGCAGCGACCGCTCCCTTGGACGCGTCATATGCGGTGTGGGTGGGTTCCGCCAGCAACCCATTGATCGAACCGGTGAAAAGGATGCGCCCCGAGATAGATCTCGCGACCCAATGCTTCGCGAATGCCTGGGTTATGAAATACGGCGCACGCACATTGATATGAAAGGTGCGATCGAATATCGCAGGGTTCATTTCGAGAAAGGGGCTATCGATGAAGATCCCCGCGTTGTTGACCAGCAGATCAATGCCGGGATATTGTTCGAGAATGCGGGTCGCGAAATCCTGTTGCACTCGTTCGATATCGCTTGAGAGATCAAAGAGTACTAGCTCGGTATCTTTTCGCGACTGGCGGCAGCGGGCGAGAGTGGCCTGCGCCGCAGAGTCATCGCGAAGACCATGCAGGATCACTCGCGCGCCCGCTTGGCACAACGATGTGGCAATCGATGCGCCGACTCCTTGGGTGGAGCCAGTGATCAGGGCGGTGTGTCCAGTCAGATCGATCATGGAGGTGTCAAGGCACTGGACTTGGACGATTCTTCGCTATTGTTCGGCATCGGCCGTTGCTGCTTGCGACCGCTGCGCCGCTTCATCGCCGCCCCAACAAAAGCCGCAAACAGCGGATGGGCGCGGGTCGGCTTGCTCTTGAACTCAGGGTGGAATTGAACGGCGACGAAGTACGCATGATTGGGGAGTTCCAAGATCTCGACCAGACCACCATCGGGGCTGAGACCGGTGAATCGCATGCCATGTGCTTCATACTGTTGACGATAGAGATTGTTGAATTCGTATCGATGTCGATGTCGTTCGGAAATGACATCGGATTGGTAGGCGCGATGCGCGGCCGAATCCTTCATCAGGTGGCACGGCTGGGCACCCAAGCGCATCGTCCCTCCGAGCTGAGTCACATTGCGCTGCTCGTCGAGCAAACAGATCACCGGATGAGGTGTGTCCTTGTCGAATTCCGTGGAGTGCGCCGAGGCTAGACCGATGACGTCGCGACCGAATTCGATCGCGGCGCACTGCATTCCCAAACAGATACCAAAGAACGGGATGTCTCGTTCGCGAGCATAGCGGATCGATTGAACCTTGCCTTCGATACCGCGCTCGCCGAATCCGCCGGGGATCAAGATGCCGTCGTATCCTGATAACAGCCGCTCCGGTCCCTCTTCTTCAATGTCACCGCTCTGAATGCGCGCAATGCGGATCTGGCATTGATGATGGATGCCCGCATGGTCAAGCGATTCGTAAATCGATTTGTACGCGTCCTTGTGTTCGGCATACTTGCCGACTACGGCGATGCTGATCTCATGCTTCGGATTGCGCAGCGAATACATCAGGTTGTCCCAAGCCTCTAGTCTCGGCGGGTGCGAATTCAATCCGAACTTCTTGACAATGAACTCATCCAGCTTGTGATCTCGAAGCGACATTGGAACTTCGTAAATCGAGAAGTCCTTGTCCTTTTCCTCGATCACCGCCTCGACAGGGACGTTGCAGAACAGTGCGATCTTTTCTCGCTCTTCGCGCGAAATACTTTGCTCGCAACGACAGATCAACACATCGGGCTGAATACCGATCTGCCGCAGTTGGCCAACTGAGTGCTGCGTCGGCTTGGTCTTGATCTCCGCAGCAGCCTTCAAGTAGGGAACCAGGGTCAGGTGAATGAACATGCAGTTCTCGCGCCCCAAATCCTGGGGCAATTGCCGAATCGCTTCCAGGAATGGAAGCCCTTCGATATCACCCACCGTTCCGCCGATCTCCGTGATGACGATATCGGTGTTGGGGTCGGCCAATCGAAGTATCGCTTCTTTGATCTCGTTGGTGATGTGGGGAATGACTTGGACCGTCTTGCCTTGGAATTGGCCGTGACGCTCCTTTTCGATCACGCGCAAATAAATTTGGCCGGTCGTATAATTGGAATCGCGGGTTAGGGTCCCGCTGGTGAAACGCTCGTAATGACCCAAATCCAGGTCGGTCTCACTACCATCGTCCAGCACATAGACTTCCCCGTGCTGGTAAGGGCTCATCGTCCCCGGATCGACGTTGATATAGGGGTCGAGTTTCTGCATCCGAACTCGCAGACCGCGAGCCTCCAGCAGCATGCCGATCGACGCACTGGTCAGTCCCTTGCCGATCGAACTGACCACCCCCCCTGTGACAAAAATATGCTTCGTCATGGAATTCCTTACCCGCTCGCGTCGCTGAAAGTCGTCTCGCCAAGAACCTTATTCGATCTTACCCGGGTCCGTATCTTGTGACAAATGGGAGGATCCTATCCATGCATTGGACAGCGGTTGCACTGGACGAGGGTCCTGGGTAGCCTACTGTGGTAAACTTTTGTGGTAGCCTACGGATTTTCCAATTTTCCTTGAATGCGTCATGGTCGGGGTCGCGCCCGCTGAGTCCTTGCTATGCCAACTGAAATCCCCTCGACGCAAAAGAAAACCGGTTCCGAATTCATTCAGGCTGTTCGCCCATTGGCTTGGTGGTTCGCACCTTTTTTCGGTCTGGTCAGCCTCGCTCTTCGCTTTGCACCACTTCCGGAGAATTTTGCGACCTTCGGAGCCCTGGCGTTCTTTTGCGGATTGTTCCTGACCGGGCCAGCACGATGGTTTGTACCTGCGCTGGTCCTGTTCGCTGCCGATTGCCTGGGTCATTTCCTGAATGTCCCGGGAATGGGTTTTTATCACCCCACTTCCATGGTTCTGAACTACATTGCGTTTGCTGCGGTGGCATCGATCGGCGCAGGTTGTAGCACATGGTGGAATCGCACCTCGACGCCGGTTGTCGCAACGATCGCTTCGCTCCCTTTTGGAGTGATCGCGGGTTCCTTCGTGTTTTTCCTGATCAGCAACTTCGGCGCGTGGCTTGATCCCCAAATGGGATACGAGTCATCGCTTGCGGGACTCGGCCGCTGCTACTGGATGGGACTCCCCTTTTGGCGATCGACCCTGGCTAGCGATCTGTGTTTCGGTCTTGGGTTCCCTCTCGTTGCCTGGGGTATTTCCAACGCTCTCGCTTCTCGCTTGCGACGAGCGTCCGTCTGAAGCAGTTCCCCCATCTCGGGTCCTTCCCCGATTTTCTTCATGTGCAGATCGATTTCTGCCGAGCATCCTAGATGGAAGCTGTAGCGATCGCATCGATTGAAACGGCGTGCAATTGCTATCAAAAGCTTAGTGCAAGGGCTCCCAAACGAGGGAAATAAGGACATGAAGAGAAAGCATTGCCTAGTTAAGCGAGCAGGGTGCGGATTGGGATGCATGTTGGTTCTTTTGGCAAGCAGTTCCGGTTGCATATCCAAGCCCGGCACACGCCCCTCGATATGGCCGACCCAAACCATCGATGGCTCAAGCACCCCTTCCATGGGCCAGTCCCTATCCAAGACAGCCTCCTCCGTGAAGGGCCAATTTGCTAACGTCGGAGCTGCGATGACGTCGGCTTACAGCAAGACGAAGACCGCCATCACGAGTCCGTTCACGACCGCCTCGGCCACGATCCCTGCCGATCCCGCGACGACGCCGGGCAAAGGGTTAAGTGTTGCCCCTGAAATTTTGGTTGCTCAGGGAAGTTACTTTGAGTCGCAAGGCAACTATGGCAAAGCAATGGACAGCTATAGCCGCGCGTTGGAAGCCGAGGCAAAGAATCCTACAGCTCTTTTAGCGATGGCTCGCTTGTATGACAAACAAAAGGAATCCGCCAAAGCCTTAGAGTTTTACCGCAAAGCGATTGAAGTGGCACCGAACAACGCCGATGCCTATGCGGAAATCGGGCAGCTTCACGCGCGATCGGGCAATCTGAAAGAAGCTCGGGCAGAATTGCAAAAGGCGGTCAATCTGCAACCCAAAAACAGATCGCATCGCGCAACTCTTGCAGGCATTCTCATCGACTCCGGCGAGTCCGATGCAGCGCTCGATGAACTTCGTCAAGTCGAATCGCCGGCCATGGCACACTATCAGATGGCCTATCTGCACTTCAATCGAAAAAACATCCCCGCAACGCAACAGCAGCTGACAGCTTCTTTGCAGATCGATCCGAACCTCAAGCCCGCTCGCGATTTGCTCAATAGCTTAGGTGGTGCCCAGAACGTATCGAACATGATCCAGCAGGGGCAGATGATTTATCAACAGGCTGGCACTCTGGCTGGCGACATTGCTCGCAGTGCTCAAGCCGTTCCGCAAAACGTAGCGACGCCGATGGCAGGGACCGCATTTCCTGC
>JAGWWZ010000192.1 GCA_018970165.1 Planctomycetota bacterium
TGGTGGATCGATACCGGTTGGGATATCAAACGTTGGGTCAAAATCGTCGTGATGTCGAAAACATATCGACAGTCATCGATTGCCGATGCGGTTGCGCGAGACAAAGATCCATACAACCGATATCTCGGTCATCAAAGCCGATTCCGAATCGATGCAGAATTCGTGCGGGACAATGCATTGGCGATCAGTGGATTGCTGGTCACTCAAATCGGCGGACGCAGCGTCCGACCCTACCAACCGCCGGGCTATTGGGCATACCTCAATTTCCCTCAGCGTGAATGGCAGAACGGGGCCGGTGATCAACTCTATCGGCGAGGTCTCTACACGCATTGGCAACGCCAGTATCTGCACCCAAGCCTGCTCGTCTTTGACGCACCCAATCGCGAGGAATGTACTGCCGATCGGCCAAGATCGAACACGCCGCTCCAGTCGTTGGCACTGCTCAATGATCCAACTTACGTGGAAGCCGCGAGAACGTTCGCGGAGTCCATTTCGCGTCATGAGGGGAACGATGCTGCGAAAATTGAATATGCCATGAAACGCGCACTGTCTCGCCCCGTGAATCCCGATGAATCTTCGGTTCTAACCGACTTGCTCGCGAAACTGCGCACAGATTACCTCGCCAATCCCGCTATGGCCAAAGAAGTCGCCGCCAATGGTGCTCGACCCGTAGCTCAGGATCTCGATCCCGTGGAATTGGCCGCTTGGACCGGTGTTGCGCGAGTCATTCTGAATCTGCACGAAACTATCACCCGGTATTAGAAGCACTATGTGGAATCCATCAGACAGCATCGCTCGCCGAACTTTCTTAGCTCGGCCTGGTATCAGCGTTGGCGCCATGGCGCTCGGGTCCCTCCTTTCCAAACACGCGCTGGCCAATGACGGCGCTAGTGCCATGGCATCGCGAGGGATCATCGATCCGCTCCACCACCCGCCGAAAGCCAAGCGAGTGATTTGGCTCTATATGGCTGGAGGAATGACTCACCTCGAAACCTTCGACCCTAAGCCCAAACTTGCGGAGATGCACGGGCAACCGATGCCCGATTCCATCACGAAGGGTCAGCAGATCGCTCAACTCCAAGGGCAGAAACTGAACTGCTTCGCACCCCAACACCCCTTCAAGCAGTGGGGTAACTCAGGACAGTGGATTTCGGAGCTGTGGCCTAAACTTGCCTCTCAGTGTGCCGACGATATGTGCATCGTAAGGTCGCTCCACACCGATGCGATCAATCATGACCCTGCACACACCTTCATGAATACAGGATCGATGATCAACGGTCGCCCTGCGATGGGTTCTTGGCTGCTCTATGGCCTGGGAGCCGAATCGGAGAACTTGCCCGGCTTTGTCGTCATGGTTTCGACTGGCAAGTATGGCCAGAAACAACCCATCGCCGCTAGACAGTGGCACTCGGGTTTTCTGCCGGGACAATACCAAGGTGTCGAATTCCGTGGCACAGGCGATCCCGTCCTCTACGTGAGTAATCCAAAAGGGGTATCCCCTAACCAGCAGCGCGATGTCGTCGACGCCATCCAATCCCTCAACTCCCTCGCGGAGAAACGACTCGAAGATCCCGAAATCGCGACCCGCATTCGGCAGTATGAACTCGCCTTCCGCATGCAGGCGAGCGTTCCTGAGTTGATGGACGTGTCCAACGAACCGCAGCATGTCGTGGATCTCTATGGCACGCGCGGCGGTGATGGTTCGTTTGCATCGAATTGCTTGCTGGCTCGCAGATTGGCTGAACGGGGTGTACGGTTTATTCAACTCTATCATCGCGATTGGGACCATCACGGGGCTGTCAAAGAACACTCAGCAGGTACCGCGAAAGAAGTCGACCAAGGGGTCGCAGCGTTGATTACCGATTTGAAGCAACGCGATATGCTCAAAGATACCATCATCGTATTTGGTTCAGAGTTCGGCCGCACCCCGATGGCTCAAGGAGACGGACGGGACCATCATTTAGCTGGCTTTACCATGTGGTTTGCAGGGGGTGGCTTCAAACAGGGCACAAGCTACGGCGCCACCGACGAATTTGGCTACCAAGCGGTGGAAAATCGTGTTTCGGTGCACGATGTGCATGCGACCATCTTGCATTTGCTCGGGATCGATCATCAACGATTTAGCGTGAAATTCCAGGGACTCGACAGCCGGCTCACAGGCGTCGAACCCTGTCGTGTGGTTCCCGAGATTCTTGCCTAGCGACCACCAAAGGCTCTCCTACTCACAGCAACGCTAGCATTCGCGAGATCGGTATTGGCCTGCGACACGAAATCTGACATGATCATGTCGTTGTTAGTTTAACGACGATCCGCTACAGGTCATCCATGCGCGTATTGGTATTTGAGCCGCAGTATGCAGGGCACAACTTGGCGTATGTGCATCATCTCGCCGAGCGGTTGCTCGCTCTCGATTGCGAAGTCCACTTGGTCACGAGCAGCCAAGCGATCGATGCTGAAGAATTCGCTTCGCATCTAGGGGACCTGATCGATTCGCTGCAGATCACAGCCCTGGATACGTTCTCGACTCGCGGCTCTACACGTTCCATTCGAGTCAACGGCCCGAGCGGGTTGTTCGGACTGTGGAGATCCCTCGACTTGGGGCTTCGCTCGATCGAGCCAGACCATCTGTTCGTACCATTTGGCAATCCGATCGCATCATGTGCGGGCATACCCAATCCGATATCGAGCCGACTGAAACGGAAAGGCGTAGAGTCGGAAATCGTCTTGCTATCTGGCAAGTACGCACATCCTCAGACGGGCCGAATAGCCAAGATGCGCGAGCAGATCGCGCTGATGATCCTCGATCGCGGGCCATGGTCGCGGATTCATCACATTGTTCCGCATGCAGTTCGAGCGATGAAGAACTTTTCTTCGCATCTTGATTGCATTGCTACCCTACTGCCGGACCCAGTCGACAAACCGCCGGAGATGACCAAGGAGCAAGCACGCGTTCTTTTGGGTATTCCCGCTGCTGGGCGTTTGATTTCATTGGCGGGTCTACTTGAGAGGCGAAAGGGAGTCGCGGAATTGCTCGGAGCCTTCGAACAAGCCTTGCCGAAACTGAGGCAAGACGATCGAGTTTTGTTAGCGGGTAAGGCGACGCCGGAAATTCGTGAGTTGTTAGCAACACGTTATTCGGATCAGATTGCCGAGGGAAGAATTCAGTTCTTGAATCGCCACTTGTCCAACGAGGAATTGTGGGGAGCCTGCATAGCGGCAGATCTCGTTTGTACTCCTTATCCTCATCAATTGTTCTCAGCGAGTATCGTTATTCGGGCAGCCCGTGTTGGTGTGCCTGTCCTAGCTAATGCGATCGGGTGGATGCAGCAAACCATATCGCTATTCGGGCTTGGCACGACATGCGACACGTTGAATCCCGAAGTCTTCTCAAACAATCTCGTAACTAGCCTGGATGCGAGCGGCTCGTTCAACATTGGTCCGGCAGGTCAGCGATTCCTCGCATTCCACACCCCTGAGAATTTCGCGTCACGACTGACGCGCCGAGTTGCCGAACGGGTGGGTCGCCGTGATTACGCCCCAGAAATTTCCTGGGAAGAAGTTCTGTCGACTCCCTGTCAGATACTTCAATCTGCGTGAGCGACTCACTTTTTCAAGCGTCGGCCGGTTTTGGGGTCGACCTGAATCTCCAGATCCTCATCGTTATCCACATAAAAGACGAAGCCGTTAAACATCTCGTCCACTGTTTGCGGCCCGTATCCGACGGCTTTTTCAGGATCCGGGTTATAGGGGTTGAACGTCGAGTTATCGAAGTGGGCGATCGCCTCGATGGTCGTCCCCTTCGGTAGGATCTTGGACTTTGGACGCAGTTCGTAGCCTAGCTGCCATTCAAAGTTGTAGTTCGGGATCTGCAGCAGACATTCACGCTTTCCATCCTCGAGATTCGCGAAGAACGTCATGTCTCGGCCACGGACATGCATGTGAGTGAACAAGCCCAAGAGATCCGCGTTGTGCTTTAGCTGATGTGAAGAGCGAATTTTGAACGCCGGGTCGCGAGGAGGAATATTCCAGCCGCGAGGATCGAGAACGAAGTGGTGCAATTGCTTGCGAATCGTGTCTTTCGGAAACCGCAATCCAACTTGAATTCGGCACTTTTGCTCTGTACCGATCGTGGTGTAGTGAATCTGCAGTCCAAGTGCCGCTCCGCTCGGGATTCGATAAGCAACACCGTTTCCAAATTTGCCTAAATCCATCGGTTGACCACCTGGAACGTAACCGGTGATGAAAGTCTCGTCGCTAGCTCCTTCGCTGGTTGCGTATGCCATATTGCAATGATGCACGACGGCGGGGTTCTCTGGCCTGATTTCAAAAGCCTCCACCCAGGTTTCATTGAAAAATACATGCGGCAGGACGACATACTTGTAAGGGACAAAGCCAGTTGCCGGAACCTTGTGTTGCTCCAACATGGTGACAACCAGATCCGGCTCACCGATTCGCCACTTGGAATCGGGATACTCCGGCAACGACGGGGCATCGGAAGGTTCTCCCGCGATGCGGTCCGAATCTAGCCAAAGAAAAAGTGTGCGTTTCTCGGAATCGCTCAACGATCGATCGTTCTGAAATTCACCGTGTTGTTTATTGGCATACCAAGGGGGCATCGTTTCATCGCGAATCACCTCCCGAATCATCTCAGCGTTGGACGTGAAATCCTCAAAGCTGATTAGCGAAAACGGAGCCGCAGTGTTTGGGCGGTGACACGTAGTGCAGTGATCGTAAACGATCGGAGCAACATCGCGATAAAAGGTGAGGGCCTTATCGCTTCGCATAGGGGTCGGTCCGCTAATGGCACATCCGTCGACGGTCGTCTCGCCGATCAAAACGTCCTTGCCGTGAAGGACTTCCTCGATGGCAATCTGCAAATCGGCTCGCGATGGGTTGGGACGCGTTCCACCAAGTCTGAGCTGATCGTCAAAACGGCCGCGATAGCGTATGCGATGTTCCTGGTCCAAAACAACAAACTCAGGAGTACGCGATGCACCTAACGCGTTCGCCACGGACAGGTCGTAGTCCTTCACGAAGATAAACGGGAGATCATAATCGAGTGCCTGCGCCGCAATATCCCGAATCGAATCCTCAGCACCAACATTCACACAGACAAACAAGACATCCTGACCCCCGAGTTGGCTTTTCAATTCCTTCATTTTGGGAAGTGTTTTCTTCACCAGTGGGCATTGCGTCGTGATGAACGCAAAGACATACGCCTTGTGTTCACCCAGATCTGCCAAGCCGCGAGTAACACTCCGTATGTCCTTGAATTCAAGACTCGCAACCCTGCTGCCAAGCGTTGCCACCGACCGCTTAGATTCCTGGCCCAAGCAGAACGGAGCCAGCCAGAGGGAACTCAGAGTGCCGATCCCAAAAACCATCGAGAGGATGATCCCGTACCGACTTGAACGTTTCGTCATCGCAGATTGATTCAGCATTTTTTCGTTCCCGAGGAATGCGAGCGGTGCATCGCATTGTTTTTAACCTACGCATCGATGCAATACAACTCGCCCCTTGCGACGACGGCCTGCGGGCACCCCCAAAACCATTCGTCCCGGACTTCCTCGTAAAACTCCACAACTGACTAGCAGCAACGCCCGATGGCCTCATTGCTTACCAGTTACCTCGTTCGGTGGTTCTGGCGAATTCTTCGGTAGAGCTTTCGAGTTTCGCTCGGGGTTAAGAGACGCTTCGATATAGCCAGAAAATTCCCTCCGTAGTTCGCTTCGCGGTCAGCATCGCTGATTTTTGCGATTTCGCATTCCAACCAAACATCCCAATGATCACCGGCCAAATAATTGTGTTCGCGGACTCGCACTTCCCACCAAGCGTTATCGCGCAGGTGGTATTGAGACCACCCTCCGAAGCAGACTCGTTTACCTGGCCCACGGGCGTGCCTTGCCTTGACCAACTTGAGGATACCCGATCCAGGGCAAACATACATGGCATCCACACGAAGCGAATAACCGGGGTATCGCCGAGGAGTTTTGTAGACCGTTGCATCGTCGACAATTTCGACATGAAGATGGACAAACTCGTAGATATGTGCCAGCACATGCCCCTGTACAGCGTTGTCGAATGAAACGTGCTCACACAATTCCTGATGAACTTTGTTCCATGGCCGACCGACATTCCCTCGCAGGAATCTGCGCATCGGACCGAGATGCTCATTCAGCCATTTACTTCGACCCTTCCATGAACCGAGCATCGGTTCCTTGGTCGGCATTTCATCGATGATCGAGAAGGATTGAATGTATTTGCGGTATCCCTTCTTACGAGACGGACTGCGAGACAAATACCTCGGCCGTTCTACGATGACTTTGGCCATATCGGGTCGCATCGCTTGAAGTTCTTCCCTGTCTACATGGTGATGGCTTGCTGCGACTCTCCCTTCACCGACATCAACGGCAACTCAAAAGTGTCGCGTTTTAAAGAGTCGCCGCAGGAGTCCAAGGTTCACCCAAACCAGTCAAAACCCCAATCATTTTCGTCTCATTTTTTTCACAATAGCGCTGCTTCAAATAGGAACAGCATTCTACTCCATGCCTTTTCGGCTTGGTCTTCGTTGTAAACGCGAGTGTCGGGCGGGCACCAACCATGCCCTGCCGGATAGACTTCGATCTCGGCTTTAAGATTCGCATCCGCGAAGGCTTGCTTGAGGACATTTTTTACCTCGGGGCCACGTTGATCATCGTTCTCAGCAATCGCTATGAGTAATTGCGACTTCATCTTCGGGATCAGTAGATGCGGACTGTCGGCGTTCTCGGTCACCAAACCTCCTCCGTGAAACGAACAACCCGCGCCGACTCGTTCGGGCACTGCCGCAGCCGTTCGGAAAACGATCGCGCCCCCCATGCAATAACCGATCGTGCCGATCTTCTTCTTGGTATCGACCTGCGGTTGCTTGTCGAGCCAAGTAATGAAGGCCTTCGCATCGGTGACATGCGTGGTTTCATTCAACGACCGAGCCAGCGGGGTCACCTCAGGAAACGGAGTCGCGGTTCCCTGGGCCGCAGTCGGTGCCTTTTGCTTGCGATAAAACGGATTGACCACCAATACGCTGTAACCCGATTGAGCTAATCGCTTTCCCATCTGTCGAAAGGCCGGTCGCAGACCAAAAATATCAGGCCATACCAAAACCGCTGCATGAGCACCCTTCGAGGGTGCCACGAAGTAGGCGTCGCACTTGCCATCCGGCGTGTCGATCATCACTTCGGATTCCTGCACGTCCAAAGCATCTTCTGGCGTCGGGAACAGCGAAGCCCCCACTCCAATCGCAGCCAGAATGCCAAGGTCGCGTCGCGAGTACTTTTGAAGATCTTTTTCAAACGAGTCGGCTTCACACATGTTGATCATCCTTTTTGAGAACGGGGATTGGCTGAACGCATATCATCACGGCTGACAGCGGATCCAGGCAAGCGGTCAGACCGCATTCTGTGAACCTGAAACTTCCAATCGCCCCCAGGCAGGCTCAAATGGGGAAATTCTCTTGCGAATTCGGAGCGAGTCACGTCGCTTGAAAGATTCTTTCGCCCCAAAAATCGCAGAAAGCAGCCCATTACACAGTCGTTATATCTCCTATTTCCCCTCGGTCACCAAGAACACCTTGCCGTGCGGTAAAAATTGAGATAAGGTTTGGAAAATGGGCCTTCAACGTAACTTAACGGACACTAAACCGCACTTGCAGTAGTGTTGCTGGAGTTAACAGGCCGGGTTTCCAAGGTTTTCAAGGCGCCACAGATAGCACGCGTGAAACGGTTCTCGTCTCACGAGTCGACCGCGAAACAGGTTACAAAAAAAGGAATGGTTTGGGAGTTCATGCCATGAGCCAAAGAAGTTCACGAATGACTTACAACAAATTGGATTTGCTCAAACTGATGTACTTGAGCCGCGAAGGGGACCGACGCGAAGGGGTGTTGCTGCGTCAAGGAAAAGGGTGGTTCCAAGTCGCGGGCATGGGGCACGAGAGCTTGGCCGTTATCGCCATGCAACTCGGTGCGGATGACTACCTGTTTCCGTATTATCGAGACCGCGCGATGATGCTGGCCAAAGGGATGTCCAACTTCGAATTGGCGAAGGCCTACTTTGCGAAACTGGAGACGAGCAGTGGCGGCCGACAAATGCCTGGACACCCCAGTTGTCGCGAGAAGAACATTTGGAGCGTTCCCACACCGACAGCAAGCAATCTGCT
>JAGWWZ010000193.1 GCA_018970165.1 Planctomycetota bacterium
CTAATCATCCCCAATCCTCGACCGCGCACCCTCTGCGTTGCTCTGCGCCTCCGCGTTTACTGGTTCGGAAGATAGTTTGAAACGCAGAGGCGCGGAGAGCGCAGAGGATTGGAAATGTTGAGAATGAAATAGGATTCCAACCCTAATCATCCCAAATCCTCGACCGCGCACTCTCTGCGTTTCTCAGCGCCTCCGCGTTTATCGGCTCGTAGGATATTTTTAAACGCAGAGGCGCGGAGAGCGCAGAGAATTGGAAATGTTGAGAATGAAATAGGATCCCAACCCTAATCATCCCCAAACCTCGCCCGCGCACCCTCTGCGTTGCTCTGCGCCTCCGCGTTTAGTGGTTTTGACTCCCATTAGCCCCACCGCTATTCGGGGGCGCTGATCGATCGTGTCTTTGAGAATTGGCGAGGAGAGCGGGGGATCTAAACGTTCGCGATTAGGCTTGCCTACCTGCAGAGGACTGTTGCCGATTGGCTAGCGACTTGGAAGGTCGTTCCCGTTGCGAAATGGCTGCGACGGACCATGGCAAGGCCTACTGCACCTCCATTGTCATTCTCTGCCAACGAAGTCATTGTCCCGATCTCCTTGCCATCTACCTCGATCGAGTAAGGTAGCAACACGTTCGGTTTCTTTTCGAAGGAGAGTTGCACCAAGCGTTTTTGGACTTGCCCCAACGCATCAAGGCGAGCGACCGTCTCTTGGCCTAAATAGCAACCTTTCTTGAACGAAATTGCCCTCGCATCAATGCTGGCTTCTTGGGGCAAATTCCGATCGTCGAGATCAACCCCGTACCATGGCCAAAAAGCTTCGATGCGGGCTCGCTCCCAACCCGCGCGAGTTTCAGTGTCGCTCTCGGTAATCGCTCCGTCGCGATTCTCCCGCGAGAGCTCGGCAAGTTTCCCTATCGGTACAAATACGAGTGCGCCGCCTGATATCCAGGGGACGGGAGCCACCACCACATTCCAAACCAAATGCGAAGACTGGAAGGCTACGGCATCGTCATGGTGTAGAAATAGGATCGCATCCCAATCGCGGCTGGCATCCTGCACCGCTGCATCCTCGCGAATGATGTAGCGATCGAAATGCGGTACGAGTCGGGCTCCCTGACCTGGACTGGATACAAACCAAACCGCATCTTCACGAGCCAGTGCAAATCCGTGGCTAAGAGTTCGTCCTTTGACGTCGGTGACAAAGGTTTCAGCGATTTGCCCGGGAGCTATCGATTTCAAATCCTGAGTGCACAGATTATTGACGATTTTCAATCGATCCGCGCCGGAGACCATTAGGATCGTCAACTCTCCGAGAAGAAAACCTCGAGCCATAGGTATTACACGTTAAAGAGGAAGTGACAGATATCACCGTCGTGCATGATGTAGGTCTTGCCTTCGGTTCGCATCTTGCCGTTGGCACGGATATCTTTCTCGTTGCCATACTGCTCGAGATCGGCGAGGGTGTAGACCTCGCAGCGAATGAAACCCCGTTCGAAGTCGGTGTGGATCACTCCGGCAGCTTCGGGTGCCGTGGCTCCGACCGGAATGGTCCAGGCGCGGATTTCTTTCTCGCCTGCCGTGAAGTAACTCTGCAATCCGAGCGTTCGGTAGGCTTCGCGGGCGACCACTTGCAGGGCGGGTTCCTCCAGCCCCACTCCGGCAAGCATCTCGCTCCGATCGGGTTCATCGAGTTCGGCGATCTCGGCCTCGAGTTTGGCACAAACCGGCACGACCGAGGCCCCGATCTTGCTCGCGAATTCACGCACCTTTTGGACCAAAGGGCCGGTTCCATGCAGATCGGTTTCGTCGACGTTAGCGATATAGAGGATCGGCTTGGCTGTCATCAGCCCAAAGCTCGATATAGCCTTGGCTTCGGCTTCGTCGAGTTTTATGGTCCTGAGGGGCTCCTCCTTGTTGAGTTGTTCCAAACAATGTTGAATCGCACTGACACGCAGTTTGGCTTCCTTGTCCCCGGTCCGGGCAGCCCGTTCGGCTTTGGGGAGCGCGGTCTCGAGCGTTTGAATGTCCGCGATCATCAGCTCCAACTCGATCGTTTCGATGTCAGACACCGGGTCAACTTTACCGGAAACGTGAGTCACATCCGGATCCTCAAAGCATCGCACGACCTGAAGGATGGCATCGACCTCACGGATGTGGCTAAGGAATTTATTTCCGAGCCCTTGTCCTTCGCTCGCCCCTTTCACGATGCCAGCGATGTCTACCAGTTTGAACATCGCAGGGATGATTTTTTGCGTTGCGATATGCTTGTTGATCTGAGTCAACCGCTTGTCGGGGATACTGACAATCCCTTCGTTAGGCTCGATGGTGCAGAACGGATAATTAGCCGCCTGCGCACCCTGTGAACCGGTCAATGCGTTGAACAGCGTGCTCTTGCCAACGTTCGGGAGTCCGACGATACCTGCTTCCATGTTGTTGACCTCCTAGCTTTCTTGTCGCAATAGTGGAAAGAGGATGACATCGCGAATGCTCCGCGAGTTGGTTAGCAACATCACCAAGCGATCGATTCCAATGCCTAGTCCACCCGCGGGAGGCATGCCATGCCTCAGCGCGCGAATGAAGTCGGTATCCATACGAGCCATGGAGTCATCTTCCGCCATGCCTTGCAATTGCGTCTTGAACAGATTTTCTTGCAAGATGGGATCGTTGAGTTCGGTGTATGCATTTGCCAATTCCATGCCATGGATGAACAGCTCGAATCGCTCCGCGATTTCTGGTTGCGTTGCGCTTCGTTTCGTCAGCGGGCACAAGCTCGCTGGGTAATCGGTGACGAATACCGGACCGATCAAGGCGTCTTCGACTTTTTCTTCAAAGACTTCGCTGATCACCACATCGGGATGTTTCCCATCGGGATCGAGCCTCAATTTTCGAGCCAGGCTCGCGATCCCTTCATGATCGGCGATCTTGAGGCCGGTGTGCTCTTCGAACAACTCGGTGTAGGTGCGGCGTTTGAATGGGGGAGTGAAATCGATTTCGAGGTCGCCCCAGTGAGTTTTGTACCCCTGGCCGATGGCATCGAGAGCTTCAATAATAATTTGCTGGGTCAGGTCCATCATGACCCGATAGTCTGCGTAGGCCCAGTAGAGTTCAATCATTGTGAACTCAGGATTGTGCCGCGGACTGATCCCTTCGTTTCGGTAGACGCGGCCGATTTCGTAGACTCGCTCGATACCGCCAACCATCAATCTCTTGAGGTGCAACTCCAACGCGATCCGCAGGAACAGTTGCATGTCGAGAGCGTTGTGATGCGTCAAGAATGGCTTGGCTGCTGCTCCACCGGCGATGGTATGCAGTGTTGGGCCTTCGACTTCGACAAAGTCGTGTTTGGCGAGAGTGCTGCGGATCGAGTGGATGATCTTCGTTCGCTTGAGGAAGGTTTGCAGCGAATCGGTATTGTACGTCAAGTCGAGATAACGCATCCGCTGACGTAGTTCGGGGTCTTGCAACCCTGCGTGTTTCTCGGGTGGTGGCTCGAGAGTTTTGGTCATGAAGTGTAACTTCGATGCAAAGACCGTCAGTTCGCCCGTGTTGGTGCGACCGAGTCGGCCATCGACTCCGATGAGATCTCCAAAGTCGAGCAGTTTGGTCAGTTCAAAATCTTCGTCGGACACGTGCCCCTTGGGGATCATGATCTGGATATCGCCGGTCAAGTCGCGGATGTTGAGGAACACCAACTTGCCAGCCGTGCGCATCAGCATGATTCGACCGGCGACCCGAACGGCGGGTCCGATTTCTTCGCCCCCCGGTCCCTTGCTGGCCTTCCAAGCCTTGTAGTCGATGATTTCGGGGCCGTCGAATTCGGGCAGAGGGATTTGGCTGCCGTCGGCCAGTTGATAGCGGACTTCTCCTTGGCGGGCACGGACCGCTTCGATGAACGAGCGGTCGTCGAAGCGATGGCCCCACGGGTCGAGCCCTTGGGCTTCGATTTTCTTGAGTTTTTCAAGCCTCGCCGCTTGATGAACCCCTAGTTCGCCCGAATCGTGTGGTTGAGAATCTGTCATAGTATTTGGTTCGAAAAAGAATAAATCCTCGAATGGGTCGAAGATTGTAAGGCAAAACGCTGGAAAACCAAGCCGAACCGAGAAAGTCGACCATGGATCTCTTCGCTGCGGCAGAACAGTCCAATCGCGAGCAGGCGATGCCGCTGGCTGCTCGCATGCGTCCGAAAACGCTGGATGAAATGGTGGGCCAGTCCCACATCCTCGGCCCCGACAAACTTCTGCGACGGCTCGTTAAGACACGGCGACTGCAATCGATTCTCCTCTATGGGCCTCCAGGTACGGGGAAAACAACACTTGCAAGATTGTTGGCGTCGGAGACTCAAGCTGCTTTTCGGCAATTGAACGCCGTCACCAGCGGCATCAAAGAGCTCCGCGAATCGCTCGATTGGGCCCGCGATGAACTGTCTGCCACCGGATCGCGACCGATTCTTTTCATCGACGAGATCCATCGCTTCAATCGTTCGCAACAAGATGCCTTGCTCCCCGATGTCGAGGCCGGAGTCGTCGCACTTGTCGGAGCAACTACGAGCAACCCATACTTTGCCGTCAACGGTGCGCTGCTCAGCCGCTCGCAGGTCTTTGAATTGCAGCTGCTCAGCGACGAGGAACTGATCGCTTTGATGCAGCGAGCACTGAGCGATCGGGTTCATGGCCTTGGAAAATTCCAAGTGACGGTGCAGCCCGATGCTCTTGCGTATTGTGCTCGCATGTCGGAGGGAGACGCGAGACGAGCACTCAATGCGTTGGAACTCGCGGTGTTATCCGGCAACAGCTATCCCGTTGAGCTGACGGTCCAGCACATGCAGGAGTGCATGCAGAAAAAGGTGCTGCAATTCGATCCTTCGGGTGATGGCCACTATGACATGGCGAGCGCCCTAATTAAAAGCATTCGAGGATCGGATGCCAACGCATCCCTTTATTGGTTAGCACGTATGTTAGAGAGTGGCGAAGAGATCCGGTTTCTCTGCCGCCGATTGGTGATTCTTGCCAGCGAAGATATAGGCAACGCGGATCCCCATGCGTTGACTCTGGCCGTTGCAACGATGCAAGCCTGCGAATTCATCGGTCTGCCTGAGTGTCAATTGACTCTTTCGCAAGCGGTAATCTATCTCGCGCTGGCACCCAAGAGCAATTCAGCGACAACCGCGATTGCCAATGCGCGCCGCGAGGTCAAGGAAGGAAAAGTGATTCCGGTTCCAGTGCATCTGAGAGATGGGCACTATTCCGGCTCGAAGGATCTCGGACATGGCGTTGGATATGAATATGCTCACAACGCAGAGGATGGTATTGCGGAGCAAGACTACTTGGGCGTGGATCGCCAGTTTTATGAACCTGTCGAGAGAGGGTTTGAGCACGAACTTGCTGATCGCTACCGCGAGATCCAAAGACGGTTGAGAACCTAAGTAGAAACATACACCTACGAACCTTATACGTGCCACCCACAAATGGCACTGTGTGCCTGAGATGAAGGCGTACAGTGCCATTCGTGGGTGGCACTTGAAAAAAATTAGAGTCAGGGCTCGAAAAGCTCACGGCCTAAAGCGGTTGAGACTTCCGAAGCCGATTACAGGCAAACCCGGAACGCGGCGAGCATAGGCTAGGTACTCATCGCCGATATAGTGCAGCAATCGCCGATCCTTGGCCCAGCTGCCAATGTAAATGTAGAGAGTCCATGTCAAGGTTAGAATCGCGTGGTCGAGTGTCATGGTCGGTGTGAACCAGACTAATCCGAGGAAACTCATATAGACCGGATGACGCATGTACCTGAATGCGCCTGTGGTCAGAAAGGGTCTTCGCGGAGGGGGCGTCATTCGCCACCAATACCACCATTGGGTTAATCCGGTCTGATAACCGAACCCAGTCCAGTAAAGGCTATACAGCAACGCAACCCATGACAGGTAGAAGCAAGCCAATACTGCAGTCTCCACCATGCCGGTCGCTTGCCAAACTACAACTTTCGAACTGCCCCAGTACCGGAACATCAGCAATAGTGTCACGCATGTTACCGTGCAGTGGACGCATCCCATCAGCCCGCTCGGTAGCCTTTGGCGAATTCTTTTTTGTATCGGCGGAAACAGGATCAGGCTGTGCGGTACGGCAAATCCCATTGCCATCAAAGTATCCATCCACCACCAACCCGCATACTCAGTTCCATCGCAATATCGCAGAAACAAAAACAGATACACCACGGTCCATAGGAAAAGAAGCTGCGTGCCGATTCCAAAACAGAATCCTGCAGCGCGTCCGATGCTGCTCGTTATTAATGCCGTACTGTTCGATGCCGTTATCTCCGGGCGAGTTAAGGTACTCATGCTACCTTCTCCGCGACAAAGTAGCCGTACTCCATGGCTCCTGTGCGATAGGCATCAAGAATGGCCTGAAAATGATTGAGGAACAAGGTGTGGTTCTGCCCGAGTAGCCTTGCCAAATACCGAACCCCGGAGCGATCGATTCGCCTCAAGCATATCTCCCAAGTCTGTTCGACATTCCGAGTCCACAAACCTTGCTTGATGACTCGATAGCCTGCCTGTTCAAACCATCCTGCGTAATCCGATTGCGAGCCGAGCGATGGGCAAAACATCCCTTTGCAAACGGCCCGCGTTAGTTCCGTCTGCTCCTCCGTCAGTGGATCCTTACCTGCAAGCCATGCGAGCAAGGCGAATCGTCCTCCCGGACGAAGCCACTGCGCCGACTTTCGAAAGAACGCAGGCTTGTCAAAGAGGTGTTCGGTACACTCGATGCTCCATACGACATCGGCTGAAGCAGGTTCAAACTCGATGCGTTCGGCGTCATCACGTAGAAATCGCGGACGCGGTGTGACCCCTCGTAACATCGCGGCCCACGAAGCCCAGTTCCTCTGCACGGAACTGAGCGTGACTCCGGTCACGTAGCATCCGAGTTGCCGGGCAAGCCAAACACTAGAACCTCCCATACCGCAGCCGATATCATAAACTCGACTGCCATGTTCGATCTCCGCCATTCGCGCCAGTCGCTCGGTCAATTGAATTTGAGCCGCCGCGGGTGTCTCCTTGGCTTCCCAGTAACCGTGGTGGATGTGCGGTCCCCACAGCAAGCGATAGAAGAGTGTCGAGACATCGTAGTGATTGCGAATCACCTGTTTCTGAACCGTAGGGAATTCAATCATGTTGTACTGTCTTGGTAGTGCCGCGAGATCCGTCGCTGCCGTGCGGTTGGGTCGTGATACTCGGGATTCTCACTGAGAAGGAGCAATCCAGAGATCGCCATAAATCAAAAGCTCATCCTTCACACCAACGGCTCCCAATGCTCGGGTGTATGGTTTGATTCCATAATCGGTTTGTCGAATACGGAATTTTCCGCGAAGATGATTCCAGCCGTTCTTCTCTTCGAGATCGCATGTTGCCGATATCTTGCGAGTCGTGTTGTGGAGCGTGAAATCACCCTCCATCAGAATTTCGGGCAACTTGCGGTCGGAAGTCTTTCCTGTCGACGAAAGCGTGATGTTCTCCAGTTTGGCTTCCGGATACTTGCTGACATAGAGCACCTCCGCTCCCAGCATGTTCTCAGTCACCTTTTTGCGTGTCCCCTGGTCGATGTCATCCGCTAATCCAAAGACCTTGCGACCATTGGGAGTATCCGCATCGAACGACTTCATATCGAAGACCAACTCGCCTGGATGGCTACCATCTATCGTGACATTTCCATTCAGTAAACGCCCTTCAACGCCGTGAGCATGACCTAATGCGGTAGTCCGATCCACAAAGATATAAACACGACTAAACTCAGTGTTGATATCTCCTGCCTGAAGCGATGACTGCGATTGCTTCTGCAATCGCTCCTGACCGTTACCTACCGATCCGACCCAGATGATTCCCACCGCAGGTATCCACGCTAGGAAAACCTGTGATAAAGCACTCCACACTGCTCGGCGAAATCGATCGCAAAAAACGGTTTCGTAGGAAGTAGTCATTGCATCCTGCCTGTTGGACTTGTCTTGATCATCCTGGTTGAACATCCAGCCTACTATAACGCGTTCCAGTGTTTGCTCACAATTGGATTCCGCATGCTGAAGGATTGGAATCGACTAGATGTCTGATTATTCATCTCATATGCCGTAACCTCTCGATGTTGTGCAAAGGTTTGCCTGCCCGTTGTGCCAATTCATGCAGGTCCTCATTCGATAATCTCAACGTAGCCGA
>JAGWWZ010000022.1 GCA_018970165.1 Planctomycetota bacterium
AGCGTTAACCTTGCTGCTGGTGTTTTCGATTTCGAATTGAGTTACGTTTATGTTGATGATGGTGCATCCAAAACGCCACGAGACAACTACAGTCTTTTGGTTAGCGTGAGCGACGAGGGGAATCTAACCGCAACTGCAGCGGGGGTTACGGTTACCGAAGTGGTAAATTTGCGCCCCAGCGATCTGAGGATCGACTTAACAGGGTTCAACGTAAATAACGCTGGAGTGGTGGTTCTTAGGGAGGGGAATTCCTTCCAGTTGAGTGGCAGTTTCCGAGACTTGGGCGTGAAGGATTCCCATGAACTCGTGATCGATTTCGGAGATGGTACTCCACCGAAAAAGATTACGATCGACGCGTCTACTGTCCAGCGAGCATTCTTGGTAACGCACACGTACAGGGACAATCCAGCGACGGGCGAAACCTATGAGATCCGCATCGACGTCAGTGATGACGATGAGCCTTTGGAATTAACAACACTCAAGCAACTGGTGAAAGTGGAAAACGTCGCGCCAGGAATTCCTGTGAATACGGGACTCGTGTTGAGCAAACCCGAAATCTTAGAAAACGAAGAGGTTTCACTCAATATCGCGTTTACCGATCCTGGCTTGAATGACACTCACGAAATCCGCATCGACTGGAACGATGGATCTCCCATCCAAGTTTTGACGCCAGCGGTTGGCGTCCGGAATCTCCAAGGATTGAAGTACACCTACGGTGACAACAAACAAGGCGGTAGTCCATATCAAATTTCGGTTACGGTCGTCGACAATGCGGGCGCTGCCGTCACCAGAACGATCGGGCTGGTCGTTAAAAATGAGGCACCGCGGTTAGGTTCAACACAAATGTACAAGCGAGAGAATGGAGATTGGACCCTTCTTTCTACTGGCAGCGCAATTCTTGAAGGCACGGAAGTTAAACTCACCGGTAGCTTTACGGATCGCGGCTTGCTGGATACTCATCACGTAGCAATCCGTTGGGCGGAATACCAAGATCGTGATGCATTAACGAATGCGCCGCTCTTTAATCCGGATGGCTCGCCGAAAATGAAACAGGAGACCTCTCTGGCGAATGTCGATGCTCAGGCCAGAACCTTTGAAGCAATCTACACCTATCGCGACGACTACGACCTGAACACCGCAAGCGATTCATACGCTATTCGAATTCAGCTTCAAGACGATGATGGTGGGATCGCGGTCGATAACACGTCGAGCATTACGATCAACAACGTGGCACCATCCGGCTTGTTCGTACCAAAACAAGGTAGCACGCCCGATAAATACACGTTTATCCCCGTCATAACCGATCCCGGCACCGAGTTCTTTACGTATGAGTGGAAAGCGTTCAATGTTTCCACCGGCAACGTGGTCGAGACCGGAACATCGTATGAGTTTGATGTCAACCCGTCTAAGTACGGTGGCGCAACGATCCGCGTGACGTTGGCGGTCATGGATGATGATGGAGGGCGTTTCGATTACTCATCGGTTCTCCTTCCAGGAACCAATGGTTCCGAGACCATCACCATTCAAAATGGGAATTTCGCGGGGGGGCAGAACAATCTCACCGTTCTCTCGTTTGACGGTGCGGATATCGTGGATGCTTCCAAGATCACCGATCCGACGAAGAACGTCGTGATCGATGGCGGTAATGGCAAGGACATCCTTTTTGGTGGCAAGGGTAACGACACCCTCATTTTGCGTGATGGGGACGACATTGCGAATCCTCTGGGAGTCCTATCGCAAAGCGGAACGGCAATCGAGCCAAACTATGATGGCGATGACACCTATGTTCTGATCCCCAATAGCACACTGACGATTATTGATCCACAGGGAGCTAACACCCTCGACTTCTCCCGAGCAGGGTTCGGCATTGAGTTCGATCTCACGAAGACCAAGGGACTCGCCGCAAGCCCGCAAACGGTTTCAACCGCTGGCGGAAAACAACATGTGGTGGATGCACGCGGCGGTGAGTTCGGCTTCAAGGGAATCCAAGGTAGTTCCTTCAATGATCGATTCACCGCAGTGAGCGGCGCTCGAATCAATGCCGGAAGCGGCGCCGATACGATCACGATTCCTGCGGGCATTCAGGGAGGCGTGTTCGCGGGCGGGGCTGACAACGATGTTTTTGAGATTAAAAGTACTGGAGTATCCGGTATTGATTTACGAGGAGACACCGGCGCGGACATCTTTAATATCGGCGGTGCCCTCAATGGAATCTCGTTCAGCGGCGGAGCCGATAACGACATCTTCAACATCGCATCAGGGTCCTTCAGCAATATCACGTTTGCGGGAGGTGCCGATGGCGATCTCTTTGGCGGAGCCCAGGATGCCGACATTTTCAACATCAGCGGCGGAACGTTTAACCAAATCGTCTTCAGTGCCGGCGCGGATAATGATGTCTTCAATATCTCAGGAGGGACCTTCACGGGAATAACATTCGGCGGTGGCGCCGATAACGATGCATTCACCATCACCGGTGGAACCTTTAATGGTATTTCCTTCGGCGGCGGAGCCGATAACGATGTCTTCAATGTTTACGGTGGCGTCTTTCAAGGAGGCATCGATTTCAGCGGCGATGTGGGCGATGACAAGGTCTTCATCCTCAACCCTTCGAACCTGGTATCGGAAGGCGATTACGAAATTCAAGGAAATTTCGCCTTCAACGGAGGAGCGGACAATGACCTGTTCGTGTTAGGCACGGGAGTCAAAATCGGAGGCATTGACTTCCAAGGTGGAGCCGACACCGATGAATTGCAAATTCATGGCAAGGTCTTCGGAGGTATCTCCTTTGGAGGTGGCGCGGATAATGATGTCTTCTTGATCGGCTCCGGTGGGAAAGTCGACGGGATCATCGATTTCAACGGTGACGTTGGAAACGATGCACTGACGATTGTGGGATCAGCCGGAGGCATTACTTTCACCGGCGGTGCCGATAACGATGTCTTTACCCTTGCATCAGGGGGAACGATTTCGTCCATCGTGTTCGGTGGGGGAGCTGACAACGACCTACTACAAATCCAGGGTACCGTCAGCGGTGGTATTACCTTCAATGGCGGTGCCGACAACGATGTTCTGCTAATGGCGACTGGCTCCAGGTCCGGGACCATCGATTTTAACGGCGATGTGGGGAACGATGCGTTGACGATTGTCGGAACTGCGGGCGGCATTACGTTCACTGGTGGGGCTGATAACGATGTGTTTACCCTGGCATCCGGAGGAACGATTTCGTCGATCGTATTCGGTGGAGGAGCCGACAACGACCTGCTACAAATCCAAGGTATCGTGAGCGGGGGAATCAACTTCAATGGCGGTGCGGACAACGATGTTCTTTTGATGACGACCGGTTCCAGGTCCGGAACCATCGACTTCAATGGAGATGTTGGAAACGATGCGTTGACGATTGTCGGTACAGCGGGGGGTATTACGTTCACCGGTGGGGCCGATAACGATGTGTTTACCCTGGGATCTGGAGGAACGATTTCCTCGATCGTGTTCGGGGGGGGAGCCGACAACGACCTGCTGCAAATCCAGGGTACCGTGAGCGGGGGAATCACCTTCAATGGCGGTGCGGACAACGATACGTTCTTGTTGTCCACGGGGTCCATGTCCGGTACCATCGACTTCAAGGGTGATACGGGGTTGGACGTCCTCGATATTCGCGGACTAAGTGGTGGAATCACGTTTGAAGGGGGAGCGGATAACGACATTCTGAATATCATCGGAACCACCGGACGAATCGATTTCCGAGGCGATGACGGCGACGATCAACTCGGTGTTAGTGAGACCGCGAGAGTGATAGGTCCATCGAATGAGGTAGGGCTTACGTTCCAGGGAGGAAACGGTAGCGACAAGTTCGTAAATTACTCGTCGAAACTCCCAAACATTGTCTTCTACGGGAACAGCGGTTCGAGTAGCGTTAGCGACGCACTCGATGGTGATGACTTGTTCATCCAATATGGATCCGCCGCGAATTCTGTCACATTCTTCGGTCAGCGGGGCAATGACACGTTCCTAAACTACGGTAGCAATATCAACAACTTGACCTTCAACGGAGGAGAGGGCAACAACGTATTCATCGTTGATGGCAACAACATCAACGGGTTGACATTCCAGGGTGGTAGTGGCACCGACTCGTTCTCTGTAGCGGGTACGGGCATCGGCAACATCACGTTCCGGGGGGACTCGGATTCAGCGAGCGGGACGCGCGATACGTTCATCATCACGGCCAGCGGGAAGAAAGATAGCAACAACAAGGCCATCGGCGAAATTCTCTTTTACGGGATGGCAGGCGACGACGTCATGCGAAATGACGGTATCGATTGGAGCAGGATCGTTTTCGAAGGGGGGGCAGGCAAGAACGCCTTGCAAAATAACGGCCAGAGTGGGCTATTGCAGTTCATCGGAACCGATGGCGACGACTTCGTTGAGAACACCAACAACTCGATCAATGGACTTCTGTTCCTAGGTTTTGCAGGCAACGATATCTTTATCAATCGAGGAGATAACGTAAGGAATCTGTTCCTCTATGGTGGTTCTGGAGATGACAGTTATCTCAACACGGGCAAGAACACCGAGAACCTTTGGGTTATCGAGGAATCCGGTGAGAATCGATTCTTTAATCAAGGAGAATCCAGCAGGAATATATTCTTCCAAGGGGGACTTGGTGGCGATACGTTCGTCAATAGCGGCAAGTCGTCTCAATCCCTGACTTTCTGGGGTAATAGAGGTGCTGATCGCTTCCTCAACGATTTCCAAAACAATGCTGGTGCGGAGAACTCGTCCCGGATCTCTTTCTTGGATAGCGGCATGGCAACCCTTCCAGACCTAACCCCCTTTGGTTGGACAAATACGGTACCCACGCAACCTGCTGCCGGCGTCGACAACTCGGAGGATGTATTCCTGAATCGAGCTCCAGGTGTTTCGATCGTCACCTTCGATGGAGGAGATGGAAACGACTTCTTCCAGAATGCAGGGAGCAATGTTTCAAACGTCATTTTCCAAGGTGGCAACGGAGATGATCAAGCGCTCAATAGCAAAACAGCTTCCAGGCTCGTCGATTTCAATTTTATCGGCGGAGCTGGCAATGATGCCTTTCAGAACGATGGTGAAGCTGCTGGCGTTCTGAATTTCTACGGCGACGCAGGGAACGACTCGCTGTATCAAAACGGGACTGGTGCGAAAACGACCACCGGTGTGAGAACGTCGGAAGTGAACTTCTTCGCTGGTGAAGGAGTCAATATCTTCGTGAACTGGGGGGCTGAAGTTGGCAAGCTCTTCATGGCTGGTGGTAGCGGACCAGACCGACTTCAAAATAACGCCGACAAGGTGGGTTCCATCCAATTCGTCGATCAACCGCGACAATCCGGTGTCGTTTCGACAGCTAGAGAAAACATCAACGGCATCCAAAACACGGGGAACAACATCGACGAGATCGTTGCTTTAGGCGGTGGTGCCGCGGATTCGGTCATCAGTATCGGCGATTATGTCAAGTACATGGAATTGGACGGGGGAGATGGTCCGGATAGCCTCGTGAACTCGGGGAACCTAGTCGGAGATAGTACTGCGATCAATGGCAAGAACGGCATCAGATTCATCGGTGGATTGGGAGCGGACGTCTTGCGGACTCAAGGTGTCGGTCTCACACGCGTCGAATTTAACGGTGGCGCGAATGCCGACGCCTTGGTTTATAACACTACCTCCGGTGGTAGTGTTTCCTTCACAGGCGGCGTCGGTGACGATGGATTTGTTTTCCGAGGCAGCGCTGCAAGTATCAACATCGATCTCGGCGATGGTAATGATCGATTTGTGGTTCAAGGCGATGCGATCTCGAAGGCCACAGACACCATCGCAGCAATGAAACTCACAGGTGGAAATGGCAATGACTGGTATGAATTTTCGCGTTATCCCAAGGGTTTTGTCGAAGTCGTAGAAGGCTTTAGTGGTACAGGGGACACAAGTCGCGATACGCTGAATTTCGAGTATTACCTGGACCAGGCGGTTGTCCTCGATCTGCAGAGTAGCGGCAAGCAACAAGTTGGAACCTCTTTCTGGCTAAAGCTCTCGGGCACTCAAGGTACCGCACAAAACGGCATAGAAGATGTGGTTGGCTCTCAGTTCGGCGACACGATTTGGGGGAACAGTCGAAACAATCATTTGAGCGGGGCTGCATACACGAGCAACAAGCCATCCGATACTCCGGTGGCTAAGAGAAGTGACACCCAATGGGTCCTCTTGGATTTCGATTCGCAAACCAATACCCAAGCGGATCGGGATGCGAAACGCGACGAGTATGCCTATCGAGAGACCGATCGCGAAAGCGTAATTCAAGGGTTGAAACGGGCCTATTGGGGAACGGATGCAAACGGCGCACTGCGATCAGGCAGCGATCGATGGTTCGACGTCCAATTCACGACCAACTTGAATGATATCCCCGAAGCGTATCGAGGGACGACCGCGAATCCCAAGTCGGCGTATGCCACGATTCGCTTCAATGAGACACCGCCCAACGGCTACGCAGGGGGGCTGGCCAGCGAAATCGATTACGGCAATACCAATCTAGGTGGCATCGCCGTAGTTCAAATCCATGGATTGCTCGGTGGTACCGCCCAGCCACCGGTACTGAGCATCAATCAAGGAGACATCGTTGGAGATTTCTTGAATCCAAATATGGATGGGGCCTTGACGTTTGGAGAACGCAATCCCGAGAACAACATCGCGAACTTCTTGGGTTTGTCGATCAAAGTCGCAGCTCACGAATTGGGGCATTTGCTAGGTCTACGGCACTACGATGCGTTTGGACCGATAGGCTCCGGAATTCACTCGCCTCCTGGAAACGGTAGCTTCAACCCCTACTTTACGGGTTTATCAGAAGCTTATGAAACGTTTCAGCACTTGATCAGCTCCCCCGCCTCGGTGGGCAGCGACCGCCAAAATGACCTTCAAGGACTCTTCTTTGGAGAACGAGAAGCGATCAAACTCGCGAATGCATTCTCAGATCCCGCCGTAACCAGAACGGCTGAACAACCGTCTGACAAGGGAGATCGAACCCGTGCGCAAACTGTACCTTGGAAAACGATAGCTGTTCCGAATACTCTGCTCACCGGTGTACACCGTGATCACAATCTGTACGCGCAAACACTGACCGTCACAGGCAGTATCGCGACAGGTGGTGAGAGAGATTATTACAAGATTAGTGGCAAGGCGGGCGATCTTGTAACGATCGAGGTGGGGTCCTTCGCATTGCGACGCCTGAGTCATCCCAACGGTGGCACTGGGATAGCGCCCAACGGCCCAGCGGACCAAGCTTCCTTCATCGACTCGACCCTCAAACTCTTCAATTCGAGCGGTGTTTTGGTGGGATACAACGAGGGAAATGAAGCCTACAACGACGACGAATTTGAATCGACCGATTCAATTCTTTTGGATGTGCGTCTGCCGGGCGATGGGGACTATTTCATCGAAGTCGGCGCGTTCCTGTCCGGCGATACAGGAAGCTATGAACTGTCCGCATATCGATTCGCCAAAGAAAATCGAGTGGATGGAAGAAATACTCTCAAAGGCCGAGCTGGTATTGATTCATTCGCGGGTAGCCCCCTCGATAACTTCCAGATGCGTCTGCCGAATAATGCTCTCTCCAATGCGACTGCGAGCGAAGGATTACCTTACTCCGGAACGGTTTCCTTTATCGATGATGGTGGCAACTCTTGGAGAGCAGAGATTGACTATCGGGATGGATCCCCCCCCGTAATCTTGACCGGTATCAATCCAAACAACGGAATCCCACTGTCCTATAATTACAGAGACAACGGCAGTTACACGGTTTCGGTAAGGCTGTCCAATGATGACCAACAAGTCGTAAACCAGAGCTTTACCATTACCGCCGCAAACGTAGCACCCACTGCCAACATTCAAATCACTGGAAATCCAACAAATCGCACGATAGCAAATGTGGCTATGCTGGGATTGGATAGTCCCGGCGACCAAGCGAGCCTTCGATACATCATCACCACGGATCGGAACGCGAGAGACAACGCGAGCTATGACTCGTTGAGAGATACCTCTTCGTCAAATCAGAGCGTTTCTATCTCCGGTAGTACTCCCGTAGTTGTCTACATGAGAGTCCTCGACAAAGATGGCGGGTTTACTGACTACGACCGAACGATCAGCAGAATCGATGTTATCGAAGGAACGACCGGCAACGATACTTTTATTGCGACATACACCGGTGATGGGACGGCACACGCTTGGAATGTTACGCGTAATGGAACGACTGTGTTTTCGGGAAGCGATCCTGTCGGTGGCTTGATCCTCGATGGTCTTGGCGGGTCGGACATTCTCCAGATCAACGGGTCTTCAGCCAGCGATATTTTCCGAATCGACAACAACCAAATCACCACCAATGGAGCCATTAAGCAGTTCGCAAACTTTGAAACCCTCAGGATCCTCGGAGGAGATGGCAACGATGAGCTGACCATCGGCGCGAATGCTCCGGTCGGAATGACCCGCTCCTTCGAGGGAGGGGACGGCATCGATACCATCAAAGGAGTCAATGGCAACACAACTTGGAACGTCACCGGCTCAGGGAGTGGGAATGTCAACAGCTCGGGAAATCTCACGTTCCTCGCCGTCGAATCTGTGGTAGGAGGGAGTGGAGATGATCAGTTTGTATTCGGCCCTACGGGTAGGTTGGTGGGCCAAGTCCTCGGCGGAAGTGGCAGCGATACGCTGAACTTCTCTGCAAAGACGCTTGCACACTCGGTCGATCTTCAATTGAACACCGCGACATCAACGGGCGGGATCAGCGGGATCGAGTCGTTCATCGGCAGCAGCTTGGCAACGGTCACCGATGTCCTCATTGGTGCTAACTCCAGCACAACCTGGACTATTCATGGAGCGAACTCCGGATCATTGCTGAGCACGCAATCGGGTCCGATTACCTTCAGCGGCTTCAAGAGCCTGACTGGAGGCACAGCAGCCGACACATTCGTGTTCACGAATTCTGGAAGCGTTTCGGGGGTAGTGACGGGGGGAATCGCCATCGGCGTCGATGATCGAATCGATCTGTCGGCCAAGACAACCGCGCTAGACTTTCGGTTGAATGCTTCGAGCAATAGCATTCCCGGCGTCATTGGGACCAATTACACCGGAATCGAACAGATCACTGGCAACTCGGTTGCTGATAGCAAGTTGACTCGCTTGAACAACATAGCGACGGAATGGTCTGTAAACTCGTCAGGTCAGATTTCGGTGGATGGCACGACCTACAGCAATGTGGGAACGATCGTGGGCAATACGGGATCACTGTCCGACACTTTAACGGGACCTGCCGTTAATAGCACCTGGACCGTCAACGCAATCAACAGCGGCACGCTCAATGTCGGTTCGACAACCGTGAGTTTCACGGGTATCGAGAACCTTACAGGTAGCGCTGCGGCCGACAGGTTTGTGTTCACCAACTCTGGCAGCATCTCGGGAACCGTGACCGGTGGAGCAGCCACAGGTGTCATCGATCAAATCGATCTATCGGCCAAGACGACCGCGATGGACTTTCGACTGAACACAACAACCAATAGCGTTTCTGGCGCCATCGGTACCAATTACACCGGGATCGAGCAGATTACGGGCAATTCGGTTGTTGGAAGTAGGGTGACACGAATAAACAACGCTGCGATGGATTGGGCTGTAACTCCATCAGGACAGATTGATGTCGGTGGTGTGCTCTACAGCGGAGTGAGGGAGATCGCAGGGGGATTAGGCGCCGATACGCTCACGGGACCAGCCCGAACAAACACCTGGACCATCAGCGGAAACAATGCGGGTACGCTCGCGATTCCAGGTGCAAGCTTTGTATTTACGGGAATCGAGAATCTCAAAGGTGGCATTGCAGAGGACCACTTTGAAATCCAACCCGCCTCGGGCAGTCTGTTTGCCAATTCGATCTCTGGGTCGATCGATGGTGGCATGGGTGTAGGACTCAATTCCCTAAGCTATTCTCAATGGAATACGGGGGTAACTGTGAACCTTTCGCTTACCTCTGCAGGTAACGCCACGTCGATCGCAGGGATAACGAGCAACATTCAGATCGTCATCGGTGGATCAGGCAATGATACCCTGACTGGCGATGCGTCCCGGTCAACGGTTTTGGTAGGGCTCGCCGGCCGAGACACACTCATTGGGGGTGCACAACGGGATCTGCTCTTTGGAGGATCAGGTGCTGACACGATTCAGGGGGGCGGTCGAGATGACTTGCTGATTTCAGGTTCTACCGCGTTCGACACCGATCGTGTTGCCCTAGCGTCGATTTTTATGGAGTGGATTTCAACGCGAACATTTTTCGAGCGGACAGCGAACCTTTGGGGGAACGGAGCCGGCCCCCGGGCTAACGGAAATACGTTTTTGAACAACGCCGTAGATAGCGTCACCGATACAGTGTTTGCTGATAGCGATGTCGATAGTTTACTCGGAGCATCCGGCCAGGATTGGTTCTTCGCCTCAGTATCCGATTTCACCGATTTCCTCGGCACAGGAGGAACGCCCGATCGCCGGGATTAGCATTCGCACGCTGAGATTTCAAGAACTATCCAGGAATGATGTAACTTCGGTGCAGTGATTTGTTCAATAAATCTATTCAGACATTTACTACTGTAGGTTAAAACTGAAGTTGTGTGCATCGGCAATCGTCGCAAACCAGTTTGTAGGACGGTGTGCGAAGGATCTGCTCTATAGACCGCGACCGTCGCTCCGTTGATATACTGTCCTTATACGAGCAGCTTGCAATGGGCGAGGTTGCAATGGGCGAGGTTGCAATGGTCGAGGATCGTACACCGGGGATCTTACCGAGGATAAAGTGGATGAAGTCGATACCGTCATGGCATGCTTTGGCAATGGTGTTCCCTTTTTTGTGTTTGCTCTGGTCACCAATAGGTCCCCTACGTGCAGACGATTGGCCGCAGTGGCGGGGGCCCAATCGGGATGGAGTCTGGAAAGAAACCGGTCTTGTCCAAGAGTTACCTCCGGGGCAATTGTCCTACGCATGGGAGACAGAGATCGGTCCTGGATACTCCGGACCCACCGTCGCCGAAGGACGAGTCTATGTCATGGACCGGAACCCGAAGAATCGCGACGCGACCGAACGGATCCACTGCTTCGATTCCCAAAGTGGGAAGTCGTTATGGATCTTGGAATACGCCGCCGAGTACCGGATCAGCTACACCGCCGGGCCTCGCGCTAGCGTCACCATCGACCACGGCAAGGCGTATTGCGTCGGCGCCATGGGCCACTTTCACTGCCTCGATGCCAAGTCCGGTGCAGTCCTCTGGAAACGGGATCTTGAAAAGGACTACGACATCCAAATGCCGATTTGGGGCATCGCCGCTTCTCCGCTAATCTACGGAAATCTCGTAATCCAACAGGTGTGCGGTTCGGGGAACGCCTGCATGGTTGCCTTGGACAAGGATACGGGATCCGAAGTGTGGCGGTCGCTGAGCGATCGCGGAAGCTACTCTTCGCCTATCGTCATCCAACAAGCGTCACAGGATGTCCTGGTGTGTTGGACCGGCGATAGTTTGTCGGGACTCGATCCGAAAACAGGAAAGGTCCTTTGGGGGCATTCCTTTCCTCCATCGCGTATGCCGATCGGCATCGGTGACCCCGTACTGTCAGGCGAGCAGCTTTTTGTCTCGTCGTTCTACGATGGTTCACTGATGTTGCGAGTGCCGAAGGAGAAACTCTCCTCGGAGGTTCTCTGGCGAGCCGTCGGACCGGACGAACAACGCACTCAATCGCTTCACGCGATGATCGGCACGAGCATCCTGCAGGACAACTTGGTCTTCGGCACCGATAGTTACGGCGAATTTCGATGTCTCAATGCGACCACCGGTGAAAGGCTATGGGAGGACAAGACCGCAGTGCCCAAGGCGCGGTGGGCGACCATCCATATGGTACGCGAGGCCGATCGCGTTTGGATGTTCAATGAACGAGGAGAGTTGATGATCACCAAACTCTCTCGCGAGGGGCTTCAAATTCTTTCGCGAAGCCAATTGATCGAACCGACGCGCGAACAATTGGGGCAACGTGGGGGTGTTTGCTGGTCCCACCCCGCCTATGCGGAGAAAAGTATTTTCGCCAGGAACGATCGGAAACTGGTCCGAGTTTCTCTCGATGCGGCGGCAGACTAATTCGGCGATTGGGAAGTATTTCGCCGAATCCGGACACCATCGCGCACTTTCTCGGATGGGTACAAAAGTACTTCGTCTCCTTCGGAGAGTCCCGAAACGATTTCGGCTTCTCGGGAGTTGCTCAATCCCACGCTGACCGTACAACGCTCGGCTCGATCCCCCCTTAATCGATACACCATCCAATTGTCCCCATCTCGAAACAGCGAGCCGGCTGGAACGAAAAGGCTGTCGCTCGAACTTCGATCTACCGAAATACGGGCCTCGACTCGATATCCGTCTCCGAGTGCCTTGCGATCCTCCCATGGAGTATCGAAGTCGATGATCACGTTCACTCGCTTCTCTTCGACGCCCAAGGCCGATATCTTCAAGAAGGCTGATGGCTCCACCAATCGCACAGTCCCTTTGAGCGTGGTGCGTCCGCCCCAATGTTCAATGTAGACCTTGTTTCCCGGTCTAATTCGAGTGGCCGCAGTCGACAAGACATCGATCTTCAACTCCATATCTGCAGGATTCCCGATTTCAACCAATTGGGTTCCCGGAGTTACGAATCCCGCATCCTCGCGAAGAACTCGAAGCACCACTCCATCGATCGGCGACGTTAAGCGCATCGATTCATAGGTCCCTGCTTGGGTAGAGATGAGCGCCGCTTTGGCTAATGCAAGTTCGTGCTCTGCGATGGCGATCAGAAAATTAGCCAATCGGACTTCGCCTCCTGCAACACGAAACCGATGAAATAACTGATCTAATTCGGAGGCGGAGATCGCGCGCGATTCATTCAAGCTCTTGCCACGTTCGTATTCTTGCTGGGCGAGTGCAAAAGATGCATCCGCGATCTGTTTCGCTTCTGTCGCTCTGGCCTGCGAGGACTCGGCCACTCGAACCCTTGCTTCAGCTTCAGTCTTGGCTCGCGCGTCCAGCAAACTCGGATCGGTTGGTTCGATCACTGCGAGTTCGGTGTCGGCTCGCGATACCGTATCCCCCGGGTGCAATCGAATGCGTTGCAATTTACCGGTGATAGGACTGAGGACGGTATACCTTTCTCGGACACGGGTCTCGCCATCGTCATCCACCGTGACCTCGATCGCACCCCAGCGGACAGATGCCGTATCGACAAGAACCGATTGAGGTAGCAATCCCCAGACTAAGCCAGCAACAGCGGCGAGGGCCAGGAGAACATAGAGAGCGATTTTCCATGGAGCTTTTTTCAACCGTGCACCTTAAGCACCGCAAGAATATCGATTTGTCTCAGGAGTCGAAGCACGGCAAACGAGGATAAGGCAATGGAAGCGATCAAAACCGAAATCCCATAAACAAACCCATCGAGACGAAAGATCATCGGAAACCGGTGGCTTTCCGTATCCACGGCGAGCGTGGTCCAGTAACAGAAAGCATAACTCAATGGGATTCCAATCGGTATAGCCAAGAGGGTGATGATCCCCATCTCGGACAGGAGAATTGCTGCCAGTTCCCGCCGCGAGAAACCCATGACCCGCATGGTCGCCAAGTCGCGGGCCCGTTCCGTGTAGGCGATGAGGGCCGAGTTGTAGCTGACACCAAAGGCGATGAAGGCTGCGAACAATGCGTTGATGGTTCGCATCCAAAATGTACTGCGCGCGATGATGCTTTTGAAGTTCGCGACTGCTGCTTGCTTGTCGAGAATGCCGACGATGGCAGGGGTCTCCTTGACTTGGCGGTAGACATTCTCGCGTTGGGACATGTCGACCTGCAGGAAGGCTCCGGAGATCCGCTCCCCTTCCTCGAGCAACCGATGCAACTCGAAGCGATTCATGTAGGCCGCGGGGCCGGTGTAATTGGGAAAGATCGTTGCGATGGGCAGGGTAATGCTGCGATCCTGCCCTTCCATCAATTCGATTTCGACGATATCTCCTTCGACAGCATCGATCAGCTCGGCGAGTTTCCGTGTGATTGCTAAACCGCTACCGTCGGGAAAATCGATGCTTTGGTTCTGTTCGTTGACGACCCGAAACAATTGAGGCTGTGCGTCGAGCCCGATCAAACCGAGCCGCTTGGAGCGATGTCCATGCCGAATGCGAATCGGAATCGAACGAAAAGGTTCGGCGGCGCGAACTCCCTCCATATGCAAAACGTCCTGCAGCGCGCTCGCGGAGCAGTTCTCGCGAAACGTGAAGGTCATGTCCTGGCGTTGCGATGCAGAGAATTGATGGTCAATAACATAGTCGATGGTCCCCTGCATGAATGCGCTCAAGACCAAGATCGCCAACCCCAAGGCCAAGCCGATCGTCGAGAAGAGGGTGATCCATGGATTGGATTCCAGGCGACGAACAACCATGCGAGCTACCGGCCCGATCCTGGCAAAAATCCACCCACCACCCATCGTGGCGGAACGAAAACGGGTCGGGGACTCGGGTTTCATCGCAACTGCCGGAGGTAATCGCATCGCAGCTCGGATCGAAGTGAAGCTACCAAGCAAGGCAACGGCAAAGGACATCAAAATCGCCGCGATCCATTCCCAGCTTAGGCTCGGAGGATCCATCGATGGAAACCGAAAGAACATCATGTACAGAGAACCCATCCATACCGCAACACGCATTCCGACCACGATGCCAAGAGCAACCCCAGCGCATACCCAGACCAACACGATCTTGGTGTAATGCCAGCCGATCTCTCGAGGGTAGTATCCGAAAGCGCGAAGCGTTGCGATCGACTCCTGCTGTTGATGGACCAAGCGCGAGAAGATGATGTGGAGCAGGAACAAAGCGACCAGTAAGAAGATGGTTGGCGACAGAATGGCCATTGCCCGCACTTGGTGCATTTCATCCGATACTCGCTGGTGCGATTCCTGTTCTGATCGATCGTATGCACCCAGACCTCCATAGGGCTTGGTCAACACATCGATGCGATGGATCACCTCGGATCGATTCGCGCCGTTATGGAGCTCGATCGAGAGATGATTGAATGCACCCTCCATATTGAAGGCTGGGGCGAGATCTCTTTGGTGCGCCCACAGGACACCAAAACGACGGTCATCGGAGAGCAGCAATCCCGGCTGGACCACATAAACATATTCGGGAGACAATCCGATGCCAACGACATGCAAACGCTCTAGCCGGCCTGCCATATTCGCCATCAACGAATCGCCCGGCTTCAGATCGTGAGCTTGGGCGAAGAGCTCGCTGACGACAACTTCGACGCGATCGGATGGTTCTGGGAGTCGGCCGCTTCGCAGATAGAGGCCGTTGACCGCGTGGCGAGCATCATGCTGGATCGACACCAATCGGCACGAGACTGGCTCGACCATCTCGGGCACATCGACCAACACGTCGCGCACGATCCTGCCGGTCGCAGATTTCACTCCCGGGATTTCCGAGATGCGATCGAGAAGCGAAGCCGGTGCGCGAACCAACTGAGCAAAGATGTCCGCGAATCGGTAACTCCGATAGTACCGTTCACGGCTCGTTTCGAGCGCACGAATCGTCCCGGTCGACATCACAAAGATCGCGATTCCGCAGGCCAGTAACCCCACAATCGCAATCCCCTGCCTCCACAGCTTCAGCAATTCCGCAAAGAACATTCGATTCAAGGAACGCATGGCTAAGCCTCTTGTCACCAGACCAATTCCGATGCGTTCTTGCGAACGGTATTGGTTCGGATCTCCGAGATGCGACCGTCTGACAGATGGACAACCCGGTGCGCCATCTGTGCAATCGCGGCATTGTGGGTGATCACCGCCGTGAGTGTGCCCAATTGTTCGTGGATACGAGCGATGGCTTCCAAAACCACGGCACCCGTCTTTACGTCGAGAGCACCGGTGGGCTCATCGCACAACAAAACATCCGGTCGCTTGCCGATCGCCCGGGCGATCGCGACACGTTGCTGTTCCCCCCCCGAGAGTTGCGATGGAAAGTGATGCCGCCGTTCATACAAACCGACCAATCGCAACGCTTCGCTTGGATCCAGCGGAGACCGCGCGATGTCCGCAACCATTTTGACGTTCTCCAATGCGGTCAGCGTTGGAATCAAGTTGTAGAACTGAAAAACGAAGCCGACATGTTCGCGTCGATAGTGTGTGAGCGCCTCGTCGTCCGCGACCGTTAAATCGTGATCACGAAATTGAACGGTACCGCTGGTGGGGATGTCGAGCCCCCCCAAAATATTCAGCAGGGTCGATTTGCCGCTTCCCGATGCCCCGAGTATGACCAAGAACTCGGCAGCATACAGATCGAGGTCAACGCCCCGGAGCGCATGAACATCGACCTCTCCCATGCGATAGGTTTTGCACAACCCTCGTACACGAAACACGACCTGTTGTCTCGTTTCGTCGACTGCCTGGGTTGTGGGACTGGAGGTCATGCAAAGTTTTCCAAACCATCATGTGCGTTGGAACGGACATCTGCTGTTGCCGGAGGAGACAACCCCATTAGTTTACTCGATGCGGACAACAGAAGCATGAATTGCATCAACTGTCCGGAATGCAATTCGTCCAACTCCGCGAGTCTTAAGATTGCCGTAGCGAACCCACGGTCGCAATTTGAACGCAAATGATCTTCGATGTTCTCAAGCAAGCGATCTTGCGAGTTGCCCGTATCGTCAAACCCGATCGGATCGAAGCGAGGTCGATCCACGATGATGTTGATTTCACCTATTGCTCCCGAATCGGATGACACATTTTTCGAGAACTCAGATGATCCCGAGGTAGTCTTGATTTGGTCGCTCATCTGCCTCAGATCCCGATACCAGTCCTGCCAAGCGAAAAGGCCGGGGTTCCAGATTCGAAGAGGGGTCGGTTGAGTGGTCGATTCGTTGCTCGGTACCAGTGCATGCAGGAGTCGCAGCACGAGGTTTTCGTTGGGGGATGCTTCGTAAAAATGCTGGGACATCCACGATGCGCCTGCGAGTAGTTCCATAATGTTGATGCCGAGCAACGTCGCGGGCAGCAACCCAAGTGGACCGAAGCATTGGAACGGGGCTGGCTCATCGCAGGACGCAAAAAAATCGTAATCCCCATAAACACTCAGTTGCTTTGCGATCGATCCGGACAACGGTGCGACCGCCATCAAACGCTGTCTCATTTCGCTTTCGTCGTTCGCAACCTGTTTGTACAGCGCTGAGAGCAATGCCTGCAGTTGCCAACATTTCTCAGAATCGTCTGCGGCCAACACTAGGAGTGCCCAGTTATCGAGATCGAAATTCGCCGTGGAGGGACGGTGGCAACCGAGCAAGTGGAGCAGGCTCTGGATCGTATCGGTGTCACTGCGATCGTCGATAAAAAACATGCGTGGCTTGCTACCGCGATCAGCGCGCGACAGGTGGTTCCAGAATGGCTGGCAGCATGCTTGAGCGATCGCCTTTGCACCGAACGCTGAATTGCCAAGGCTAAGAACAACGACGGAATCGACCGATGCGTGAATACGATTGGCGGTACGAAACAAATTCCCGGCGACGCTGGCCTGGCGTCGCTCCGAATACTCTTTCAGGATTGCCGCAGGCCGACCAGCAAATCGAAGGAGTCTTGCGTCGGTCGATGATGCGAATGCATGCCGCAGGAATTTTGAACTCGGAGTGAAGTCGCGCGCGGATGTCGGTGATGGGCTGGCAGCATCCGATGGGTGCTGTCGGATTTCCAGCCGCAGAGGTTGCAACACATTTCTTCGCAGCTTCATCGAGGCAGCTTCATCGCAGGCTGAGGGAAATGAGTGAGGCTATCCCTATCTAGGTCTTAGCGAGGTCTTCGATCATGGCAAGGGTTGCGTTGCGAACGGAATGTTTCCAGTCGGCGGCCGCGAATCGAGGTTGCTCGTAGGCGAAGATGATTCCTCGAGAGCTATTGATAATAGCGCCGAGTCCTCGTGCATCCATGCCATGTCGCACATCGGATGCCGCCCCACCTTGTGCGCCGTAACCCGGGATGAGGATCCAAGCGTGAGGCATCATCGCTCGCATCGCCGCGAGTTGTTCAGGATACGTTGCACCGACCACTGCGCCGATGGAACCATACCCGGCGGCACCGCAGCGGGATTGCGACAATTGTTCGACGCACTTGGCGACGCGTTCGGAAATGGATTGATTATCCGATACAACATCCTGCAGGAAGGCGCTTCCCGGGTTGGACGTTTTGACAAGAACAAAAAGTCCACCGCCGACCGCATCGCATCGCTGCACGAATGGTTCAAGCGTATCGGCACCGAGAAACGGGTTGACGGTCAAGGCATCGGCGCCGAAGGGGCTATAGCTTGCAGAGCCCGGTTCGCCGGATCCGAGGAAGGCGCTGGCATAAGCAGTGGCAGTGGTTCCGATGTCTCCTCGTTTCGCGTCCATGATCACCAGCACACCCCGTTCGGTTGCGGCGCGGACGACGCGTTCCAAAGCACGCACGCCATCGGGACCAATCTCTTCAAAGAACGCGCTCTGCGGTTTGACGATCGGAACCAGATCGCATACCGCATCGAGCACTTCCAGACAGAATCGCTCATAGGCTGAGGCGACCAACGCGAGATTTGAACTGTCCGTTGGCCTTAGCGAGGGAGGGAGGGAAGCGACGCGTGGATCGAGTCCAACACATACCGGGTTCTTTCTGCTCGCAACGGCTTGGGCAAGTCGTTCGCCAAAGGGGAGGCGATGTTCCATGACGGGACTTACTTGTCCTTTCGCGTAGGAAGAAATTTCAGAACGTGTTCAGGAACCGGATCCTTAAGATGCTTGGGCAGTTCCTGCGAATCCTTGGCATCGGGATCACTGCTATCTCGTCCGAAGGGAGCCTCGTCGGTCAATGTCAAAACCAATCGCACCGGCGTTTGTCTTTTGGGAATACGATCGGTGAAGGCGTCGAATACTAAGCCCGCGTTGTCCGCATTGCTTTTTACGGCGACATCGAGCGTGGATGTCGTGAAGTTAGCAACACAAATCAAGTCCCCGCCATCACCGAGATACGCTTCCCGTCCACTCTCTGGATCTTTGATGAACTTGCTTCCTGCGAACACCCAGTCCCATTCCATAGCTCTATTTTTTCCAGCCTGACGCACCCAATTTTGGGCGATCGATCCCTGAGTTTTTCCCTCGTCGTTATGCCACAGTGCGTAGACACGCACGGTCGTGCCCGATGCTGGGACGAACTTGGGTTCAAACGCGACCGGCTTGCCAGGGACGGCGCCAACGGCCAAGAGTCCCGCATGCACATGTTGCGATTTGGCAAACACCGCAACGATCGCTTCATGCTCTTTGGTTTGGATTGGGCATGCAAACATTTCCAGCGGAGCATTTCGCTGACAGACGTAACCATCAACGACTACCGCCTGCTCATCGCGTTGGATCCATACTCGACCATCGGAAATGATTCGCTTGGATTCGGGTGGATCGACGAAGTTCTTTTCGATCAGTTCTTGGATTGCCGATGGTGTGAGCCAGGCATCCTCTTGTGCAAAGCTTGTCGACATCTCTGCTGTAACCACAAAAAAACCTGCGATCACGCAGGAGAAGCATCGGATTGCGGCGAAATTTTGGTTCGTTCGAAGCATAAGGAGTTAGATAAAAAATTGAGGGAAGTTGGGCAGGTACATCCTTGCATCTTGAATTTCTGCAACAACAATTGGCGTTGCGTAAGCAAGGTCGGTTGGTTGCATGAGGTTGTCTAGCCGCACTCGAGTCACCCGTATCCTATCACTTTTCTTAAACGTGGACGAGAGACCTATGGACTGGGTAAAGCCCAAGCATCGAGCACGCGGATTGAAATCGACGGAATCCTCGGGATCCGGGTCCGAAGAGAGGCCGGCATCGCAGTGGCTCGAGCAATTGTGCGAAGAGAATGTCGCTCTGCTTCAGTCCTCTTTGCCGGTCGCAGGAGCACAACAGAAACGAAAGGCTCGCGATTGGTCGGTTGACCGATACCTCAACGCGATGCTTTGGGGGAGCGGCGGCTGGGAAGTCGATAAACCAAGCCATCGAGAGTACCTGAACGATCTTGTGGAAGCATTCGGCGGGGCTGCCGACAGTGCCCATGCAGCGAAGATCGGCAAGTGGATCACACAGCAGCTTCCCAAGTCGAGTTATGACCCGTATGTCGCCTTGACCAGCGCCGGTTGGTTGCATGCGTTGCCCCACGTTGGGCGAGACATCAAGCCAGCACTTTGGTTGGAGGTTCTCCAGTCGATTTTGACTCAAGTGGATCGTGCCTGGGAGTCAGGCAATCAGGAGGGATTGTTCCCGTGGGTTGTATGGGCTTGCGAGGTGCCGCTCGCGTTGGCAAAGCAGCTTGCTAATCTCGGCGGCAAAGATCGGATCGTGAGCGATACGCTGAACCGCATTGCGCTGCTCCTCGAGCAAACCGCCGAAAACCCGCAGCCCCTTTTGGCATTCGGTGCTCAAGATTTGCGAGCCGTCGTCGCGAGCTTGGTTCGAAGCCGTTGGTCAGCAACAGGCGTTGGCGCTCGCAAGTGGTATCCACCGCAGCGCAAAGCTTTTTCCAAACTCGCCTCGCTCATGCTCTATTTGACGGATGGTCATGGCAAGCCATTGTTGGCCGAAGTTAACGACACACGCCATGATGCTCAATTGTGGACCTCGGTTGCAGAGCTGGCGTCTGGGGGTAAAAAACTGGCGCTGGCATGCTCCGCTTCATTGCCCAACGAAGTCGGTCGCGCCTTGGGTCAAAAACCCAGCCGCATCCGGAAAGACAAATCCAACGATGCCCGACTTCCTAAGACAGGCATGTATTGGGAGGCCAATCGCATCGCCTCCATGCGTCGATCGTGGCGGGAACTGGGATGCCGTATCGCCGTGGACTTCTCGAGCGACGTGATTTGGCTCGATATCGCCGCCGAGAATGGACAACGACTGTTCAGTGGTGATTGGGATATCGAGCTCTCTCGCGATGGCAAGAAAGTAGATGTTGACGTTGCCTGGGAAGAAGTCTGCTGGTTCACCGACGATGATGTCGACTACCTGGAGCTCGAAAGCGATCTCGAAGAGACCTGCAAGATCCAACGCCAGATCATGCTCATGCGGGACGAGGGAATGGTCTACATGGCCGACACGGTTCTGTCTTCCAACGATGCGAAGTGGGACCTGCGCACTCACTGGACTCTCGCGCCCGACATCGAATTCACGCCGGAATCAAAGACCAACGAAGGGATGTTGATGGCGACGCCGTCGGAAGATGTTGTCGAATCGGATGGCAAATCAAGCAAGATGGATGTATCCCCGCGAGCCCTTTTATTGCCGATGGGTATGCCTGAGTGGCGGCGAGGGACGAAGGACGCTTCGCTCCAGAGTGCCGGTCGTCGACTCACCCTGCGAACCGCAGCGCGGCAGAAACGGATCTACAGCCCACTTCTGATCGGACTGAAAGGCATCACCAAGCCGACTCAGTACACATGGCGACGTTTGACGGTGGCGCAAGACCTAGAGCAGACGCCTGCGGATGTCGCACAAGGGCACCGTGTCCAAATCGGCAAGGATCAATGGGTCTTTTATCGTTCCCTTGGTCCCTGCAAACGACGTAGCATTATGGGACTGCATCTCAACACCGAATTTTATGCTGCCCGTTTCCTGAGCGACGATGGGTCCTACGAGCCATTGGTGGAAGTCAGTGCGGACTAGCGTGCACTCCTAAATCGAGGCGGAGAACGCCGTCATGTGCGGTCGGTTTACATTGAAGACTCCCGTCATCGATTGGTTGTACTCTCTGTTTCCCGACTCCCCAGGGCTTCCCGACTCCCCAGCCAATCATCGCAGCGGTTTGGAATTGCTCGCGCGTGCCATGCAACGAGCGAACCCGCTTCTCGCGGCTCCCCGATACAACATCAGCCCTACGCAACCGATTTGGGGTATCACTCAGTCTAGATGTGACGCACTCGCTCCACCCCATGAATTGAGTGTCTGTGGGCACCCGATTCGGATGCTGCGGTGGGGCTTGATTCCATCCTGGGCGGACTCGACGAAAGTGGCCTATTCCATGATCAACGCAAGATCGGAAACAATTCTCGAGAAGCCGAGTTTCAAGAACTTGATGCACTCGCACCGCTGCGCGATCATTGCGGATGGATACTACGAGTGGCAGCGTCCCACCGACGATGCTGCCTCCTCCGCGTCCAAACAACCGTATTGGATTCATCGCCCCGAAGAGAAGCCCTTCGCGATGGCGGGACTCTGGACTGAAAACAAAAAAGTGCAACCCAATCAGGTTCTCCAAAGCGCGACGATCATTACGACCGAGGCCAACGCGGACACGTCGCAGGTCCACGACCGTATGCCGGTTCTATTATTGGATCCACTATCCATCAGCCGCTGGCTCGCCGGCGACGCCGATCCGGAAGAAACCACGTCGATGCTTGTTCCTGCGAAGCCTGGAGTTCTACAGATTCGAGCCGTATCACCGCAAGTCAACAGCCCTCGACATGACGGGCAGCTATTGATCCATGCCCTGAGCGATAAGCCGTAGTGGAAGGCTTGCGGATCGCAATATTGCCTTGAGATCCTCTAGGCAGCCCGTCGCATCGTCCGGTAGGCAACCAAGACTTCGTACATGTCCTCGGTGATCGAGATCGGGTCGTCTTGGAAATCGTTGAGCCAGAGGGGGCGTGCCGACGATCTTCCGACCAAAGCATCGACCACATCCTTTACTCGAACGGTTACCATTTTGTGAGCATAGGTGTCCTCTTGGTCGAGGCAGGCATGGATCGAGTACTGAGTGCCCGGGGACGTTTCTGTCCATTGTGCATTGTGTGGTTCTTCCGAGACAGCCATTTCAATTCCGAGAACGCGAAGATGGGGATTGGTCATTTGCTTGCACTTGAATGAAACGAGAGGATATAGAACATAGCGGGATCGCGTTTTGCGACTCCGACGATGTCAACTTGGATCGACTGGGGCTAGTTTGAGGCTTGAAACATTTTTCCTAAATTTTGGTTGAACCCGTCTCGAACCGCCGCACGTGCCTGGGAATGCTTGACAATTCATGGCAAGTCCCCTAGATTCCCAAGCTTGGCAAATAGTTTTTGTAGTCAATCAATCGGCCGCTTCAGGAACATTTCACTCTTCTTTTCCACGCAGGTACTGGCTGACCGAACCAGTCCATCCTAATGAGCTTACCCAACCTCTCATGAAAGCTTTATCAGCGATAGCGCGTCACATGCGCCTTCCCGAGGAGCAGCTTCGATACCCTATCGAACTGATCCAGCAAGGTTACGAACCGGACTATTTGGCGATGTATCGCCCCGATGAGTTGGGGGGGATCGACGTCGAGACCATGGCGCGTCTTAAACGCGTCTTGGAGTACGAGACGTCGCTAGCGGCTCACAAGGAGAAGGTCCTTGCCACGTTGCATCGCGACAATCAGGTTTCTGAATCTACTGAACAGGTGATCGAGGAATGCACCTCGGTGTCCCAAGTGGACGCGATCGTTCGATCCGTGCGCAACAAGAAGAATGCCAAGCTACACGCCGAAGAGTTTCCGTATGTAGAAACTCTCGGACAGACGATCCTGATGCATCAAGGCGATGCTCCCGCAGACCTGCTTGCCTGGGTAGCTCAACAAACCGGCGTTCCGATTGAAGATGCGGATCAGGCTCTGCAAAACACGAAGCGATGGTTGCAACTGCTGCTTAGCGAAGATCCCAAGCTGACATTGCAACTTCAGCGAGCCGTTCTCAACAACGCCGTTGTGTCTCTATCGATTCTTGCCGAGCCCGCGAAGGGGGAGGATGGAGAAGCAGATGTTGCAGGCGATGGCGTCGCAACTCCCGCCGCACCTGAGTCCAAGGGGTCATCGAAGGATGCCGAAGTCGAAGCCATTGCTCCGGTGATTGAATCATCGGCAACCGATGCCGAAGCTACGATCGCCGAGGTTAATGAATCTGCGGTAGAGCCGATCGTAGACTCTGTCGAATCGATAGCGTCAGTGAGCACGGAGTCGCCGACCGAGGAATCTGCCACCTCCGACCAAACATCGGGTACTACGGATGCCTTGGTAACGGCTGAGACAACTACAGATAGCGAGCAGCAGGTTGCTGGCGTTGCCCCCTCAGAAGTGGCCCCCTCAGCAGTAGCGCCCTTGATCGAACAGTTTCACAAGGGTCGCAAGCAGACCAAAGCACTGAAGACGAAAACGTTGTCCGATAAGCAGTTGTCCCCACGGCAACGCCGTCGCCGATGGTTGCGACACATTTTGGAGTCGTATTCCCGGCTCAAGAAGCCGCTTCGCAATTTGACTCCGTATCAGATTCTGATGATTGCCCGAGGGATCAGATCTCGGATTGTTGAACTCAAATTTCAGCAGGATTTGAGACCGCTGGTTCAGGCCTGTCGCGAATCTCTCTGCCCAAACCGTCATCCGATGCATGGTTTGTTGATGCAGGTTTCGGAATCGGCGCTCAAGGAGTTGATTCTCCCGAAATTGCAGCAAGACGCGATCGCGATTCTCGAGGAAGATGCACACGAAGAGTTGATTGAAGCGTCAGTCCTGCATTTGCAGAACAATCTCTTGCAGCGTCCGCTGTCTGGTCATCGCATCTTGATGATCGATGCTGTTGGAATCAAGACTGCGGCGATCTCGATCGTCGATGCAGTTGGCAATGTGATCGCTACCTCGGAGATCCCATGCAACAGCAGCAAGGCTGATGTGGTTTCCCAAAACATGAGTCTTCTGGGGCAGTTGGTTCATCAGCACCGCGTCACGTTGGTCGCTCTATCGAATGGTCCGACTCGCAAGTATTTGATGCCTGCGGTTGTTGAGTTACTCAAGCAGTCGACGGATGGCTCGCTCTACTGGACATTGGTCGATCGATCGGGCTGCGATGCATACACTCAATCAAGGAATTCACTGGTCGAGTTGCCTCGCATCTCGCGCCGGCACCGCGCTGCAGTATGGCTGGCTTGGCGCATGCAGGATCCGTTGCGTCAAATCTTGAAAATCGATCCGGCTAGATTGCGATTGGGTTCCTATCAACGCGAATTGCCCCAGGCGGAATTAGAGCGGGCGTTGCAGGAATCGGTCTCGGCAACCATCGCCAAGGCTGGAGTCGATGCACTCTCGGCCGATGTCGATGTCCTAAAGCGCATACCAGGAATGACGGACGAAGCTGCCCAACGTGTTGTTGAGGAACGACAAGCGGGAACGATCACCAGTCGCGAATCATTGATGAAGTGTCTGCGCGAGGTTCTCACAGAAATGCAAGCCCGTCAGGCGATCGGATTTCTACGGGTCTACGGCAGCAGCAATACTCTCGATGGCACCATCATCCATCCCGATGACTACCGGCTCGCAGAGAGATTGGTGGCTCATGCAAAGTTTGCGCTTCCGCCAGCGGCTCCGGAAGGTTGGGAAAAACCGGATTACGAAAAAATCGCGGCCGCCAGAGCAGCAGTCGCAGGAATGTCGATCGAATCGGTTCTGGCGGACGAAAACGATGGAACGAGTACTAGCGTCATTGAACCCAAAGTTCATATCAATCCCGATTTCGGTAAGATGGATGATGGACAAGAAATCTCAGCGGAGAGTGATACGCCTAGTGAGAGTGCCCCTTCTCAGGAAGGCAAGCCGACCGATTCTGTCGCCGATGAACAGCCTGAGGCTTCTTCGGAAGTGGTTGTAACGTCCCCGCAGGCAATTGCCTCCGAGGGATCGCAAGAAACAACCGCAGAGGAGTCGACATCCCCGGATGCGAGTGGCGAGATTGCGTCGACCGACGAAGGGATTGCAACGGCCGAAACCTCAACCACTGTCGCAAGTGGTAACATGCCTGCGATTGCGACCGACCCCATGCCTCGCCCTTCCCTTAGCGTGGATGCGGAGAAGCTGGCCCGGAGCTGGCAAGTTGGACGAGCGAAACTCAAATCGGTGGCAGCGTGCCTGCAGTTCCCGTTCGCTGACGTCCGCGAATTTCGTTACCCTGTACCATTGCGAAGCAAAGTACCGAGCCTCGATCAGTTGCCGCAAGGAACCATGCTCTCGGGCTTGGTAGTTGGCGTCGCTGATTTTGGCGTGTTCGTCGAACTCGGTCCAGATTGTTCGGGTTTGATCCACATCAGTCGCTTGGCCAGTGATTTCGTTGAAGACCCTCATATGTTTGTGCAGATCGGCGATGTGATTCCGGTTTGGGTGATACAGGTCGACGAGAAGCGAAAACGGGTTGCGGTGAATGCGATTTCGCCCGGCTCCGCAGAACGCAAACGCGAGACTAATGATGAGCGTTCCGGTGATCGCGATAGCGGTCCTGCGAATCGGAACGCTTCGGATCGAAATTCCGGGCAACGGCCCGCTCGGGGCAATGAGCGAAACGATCGTAGTGCATCGGGCCAAGCTCCTCGCGGCGGCGCTCCTAACAATGCATCATCACGCAGTGGTGCGGCGCATAGTGGTTCACCTCGCAGTGGTGCCCCTCGCAGTGGTGCTCCTCGCAGTAACGATTCCGGTTCGGGTGGACGCGATCAAGGTCAGCGTCGTGGTGGTCAGGAACGGGGAAGAGGAAACTTTGCCGGTAAAGGGAATGCGAATCGCGATCGAAATGAGGGGCAATCAAACGAGAACCAATCTGCCAGTCGAAGACCTCTTCGCATCGATAAACCTCAACCGCAAACGCCCATTACCGAGGCAATGCAACAGGGCAAGGAACCGCTTCGCTCGTTCGGCGATTTGATGCAGTTCATGCAAAAGAGCAAGACCCCTGAAACGGTTGACTCCAATCGATCCGCGGAGAGCGACACGCCAGTTCCGGCAGCCCCGGTTCCCGTTGCCGCATCGGACTCTCCGTCATCCGAAACGTCATCCTCCGCGCCCAGCGGGAATGGTGATATGAGCGAAGCAGGGCATTCGTCATCGGATACAAGTACAACCGCGTAAGTCTCCATCGCATATTTCGCCATGTCTGAATTCGAAGAGAGGCTGAAGAACGCGGTCGCCCGCGGGGCGAGTCGAGCCGAATCGTTGCAGTCCGCAGAGGAACGCAAACGGCAAGAAGCCGAAGAACTCAAACGGCTTCATACCAAGTATCGACTCGAACTTACCGATCACATCGAACATGCGATCAAAAAACTGATCGATATGTTTCCTGGCTTTCGCTTTCAAGGAGTGTTCGGCAATGCAGGTTGGGGAAGCGCCTGTGTCCGAGATGATTTGGTGATCGAACGGGGAAGCCGCGCGAACAAGTACAGCCGCCTTGAAATCGTTGTGCGACCCGTCAACGAGTTTAACGTCCTCGACCTTCAGGCCAAAGGAACGATCGCGGATCGGGAATTGATGACCCGTTCGCTTTATCATCTTGTTTCGCAAGCCGATATGGAAAAGTTTCGCAAAGCGGTCGACGATTGGGTGATCGCCTATGCCGAGTTGTATGCAATGAAACGAGCCTAACGAAGGCCATACGAAATCAAAGCAGCATGCTTGGCAGAATCGTAGATACCAAAACGTCGGATGGAATCCAGCTTCATGGCTTTTACATCGCCCCCGCTCAAGCGAGCAATGCGATTTGGATCATCGTCCATGGAGTCAACGGCAACTTTTATTCATCGACGCTCTTGATGCATTTGGCAGCGACGGCTCACGAACAGGGGATTGCCGCGCTTCTGATCAACACGCGCGGTCATGACTTGGCGAGCTTCGGCTCGACGGATATGCCCGCTCGATTGGGATCGATGTATGAAACGATCGAAGATGCCCGGCTCGATCTGGAAGCTTGGCTTGCTTGGTGCCGCGGCGAAGGTTATTCGCGAGCAGGAGCGATGGCCCATTCGCTCGGGGCGGTCAAAGTTGGGTACGCCCTGGCCCATGGCTTGTCAGGTCTTGAATCGTGGATTGCTCTGTCGCCCCCGCGGCTCAATACCGAACTATTGTTGAATGATCCGGCCAAGCGAGATGTGTTTCGCGAGCAGTTGCAGGAGGCCCAATCGTACTGCGACGCTGGAAGGGATAATCACATCATGCGAGTTCGGTTTCCATTACCCAACTGGGTGTCGGCCCGAACCTTTGCCGACAAGTACGGGAGCGGAGACAAATACGATTACCTGGCTTGGAGGCATCAACTCGTACTCCCGACCCTGTGGCTTTTCGGCCAGCTTGAGGTGCGTGAGGGTTCTGCGAATTTTAGAGATGCCGACCAGATGCTTGAGAGCAACTTGCCGAAGGGACATGTGGTGCAAGTCATCGATTCTGCGGACCATTCCTATCGTACGACCCGCGACGCGCTGCGGCAGCAAATCGCAACTTGGCTCCAGCGTTGATCCCCGGTTTCGATGTTTTCGGGGGTTGAAAGTCGGGTACAATGGCCATAATCTCCCTTCAGTTCCCCCCTTAACGCTCTCACGTTGAATTGCTCATGACTGTGACTACACCCAAATGGTTGGCGGATTCTGCACACGTTATCCAGGCCAAGGCCACCCTGGATCAGCATGCCTACGAAATGGTGCAGTGGCATTTTCACGAATCGACCGGTTCTCCTTTCTGGCTCGCCAAAAAGAAAGAATTGAAGTTCGATCCTCTCACCGAGGTCAAAGGATTCGATGACATCCGAAAGTTCCCGGAATTCGAAGACGAATGGCTTCGCGGCGGTCCGGTCGAACGATGGATCCCGAAAGGCTTGGCAGGCAAGCCGACCTATGTGTTCGAAACGGGTGGAACAACCGGCATCCCCAAGAGCCGCGTCGTAATCGACGACTTCCGCATCGATTACGAAAACTTTAGCCATACACTTCCAGATCATTACTTCCCGAAGAACTCCAATTGGTTGATGCTCGGTCCATCCGGACCGCGTCGACTGCGTTTGGCAGTCGAACATCTGTGCCAGTACCGAGGAGGCATTAGCTTTTGCATCGATTTGGACCCGCGGTGGGTGATCAAGCTGATCAAGAAGGGTTGGATGGAACATCTCGAGGAATACAAGAAGCACTGCATCGATCAAGCGATCACGATCCTGACCGCGAATCACAACATCAAGTGCATGTTCACAACGCCAAAGTTGCTGGAAGCGCTCGCAATGGGGTTGGCGGAGAAGGGTACGAGCATCGCCGAGATCGGTATCACCGGCATCTTCTCTGGCGGAACCGAGTTCACGCCACAGTGGACACGCTTCTGCGTCGAGGAGTTGCTCGGCGGACTTCCCGAACAAAGCGGTGTCTACATGACTCCCACCTACGGAAACACACTCATGGGATTGGCTTGCTCTCGCCCGATCACGGACGAAGATAATTATACGATTGCCTACTATGCTCCCCAACCGCGAGCGGTCGTCGAAATTGTCGACTTCGATGACTCCAATAAGATCGTTGGCTTCGGTGAAACAGGGCGCGTTAAGCTGTACACGATGACCAAGGAGTTCTTCGTACCCGGCTTCTTGGAACGCGATGAAGGAGAACGAGAAATGCCCTACGAAAAATATCCGTGGGATGGCGTTTCCGGGGTCCGTCCGTATCGCGGATTCGCTTCGACGACTACCGTAGGCGTCTACTAGGACGACTACCTGCAACGATTCGCACTTTTGATTCATTCGACCGTTCAGGAACCTTTTGGAATAGTAAATGATCACCATTCATCCGCTTCGTTGGGGCAAGATTTACAAGTCGCTCGACACCTTTGATGTGATCCACTTCGACACCGGCGAAGCGATTGCCAAAATCGGGCAAGTCAACGGCGGCATGGTTCAGATGGATATGCGCAAGTGCGACCAGGCCCGCAAGGCGCTTCGCTCCATACCCACCGATGAGTTGATCAGCATGTGCGAGAAGGCGGCGCACCTATTCGAGAACGAAACTCTGTCGGTCGGAGATGGAACTCAGTCGGTCGACGAATTCATCCATCAGCAATCGGCCAGCACCGGACTTCCGGAGCATATGTGTCGAAACAACATGAAGAAAAATTCGTTCGTTCTCAGCAACATGAGAAAGATCCTCGATGCGTTGACCCGCGGTTTGGATCTCGACATCTTGTCCCGCGGCTACGGTGAAGAGGGCCGTAACGTTACCGTTAGTTTCCAGTGCCAGTCTCCTGTGCTGGGCGCCGTCCTGCCGAACAATTCGCCCGGCGTGCATACTCTCTGGCTACCAGCAGTCCCTCTTCAAGTCGGTTTGGTACTCAAGCCAGGTTCTCAAGAACCGTGGACACCGTACCGCATGATCAGCGCCTTCATGGCAGCAGGGATCCCGGGCGAGGCATTCTGTTTGTACCCAGGTGGTCATGATGTAGGATCGACGATCATGGCTCGATGCGCCAAGAGCATGATCTTCGGCAGCGCTCAAACGGTTCAGCAATACTCAGGTAACCCCAAGGTTCAAGCTCACGGTCCTGGCTTCTCCAAAGTCCTGCTCGGCGATGATGTCGTGGATCAATGGGAAGACTATCTCGATCTCATGGTTGAAAGCGTCGCAAGTAATTCCGGCCGAGGATGCATCAATGCATCGGGCATTTGGGCTTCGAGGCACACGCGGGAAATCGCAGAAGCTCTCGCGGCTAGAATCGGTCCAATGGAGGCGTTACCGCCAACCGATCCGAATGCGCAGTTGGCTGCCTTCACCAACGCGCAAATGGCTACCGGCACCTGGGCGATGATTCAGCAGGATCTCAGCGAATCGGGAGTGGAAGACATGACGGCATCCTACGGTCCACGCCTGATCGAACGAGAACGCTGCGCCTACTTGAGACCGGTGGTTGTACATGCCAATTCGCCGTCCTGTGGTGTTGCCGCTAAGGAATACATGTTCCCGTTCGCTTCCGTAGTTCAATGTCCGCAGAAGGATATGATCAAATCGATTGGGCAAACTCTGATCGGAACAGCAATCACGGGTGACGAGGCTTGGATTGATGAGTTGACCAACGCTACCAACATCGATCGACTCAACATCGGTCCGGTCCCCACCAACCGTCTCAATTGGCTGCAACCACACGAAGGGAACCTGACGGAGTTCCTGTTCCGCTCCCGAGCCTACCAAATCGCTCCGCTGAGAGTCGCGGTTGGATCGTAAGGCGATTCTTCAAGTCCTCGGGTGGAACTGTAGCAAACATTGATGCTTGGTGCGCGGTTCAACCCGGATGCTTGCGCATCTCGGCTAACATTTGGCGTTATCTCGATCCTATCAGCCGAGTGGGCTGGTTGTCATGGATAGCCGTACGGGCGCGAGCCCTCGGGTGGAACTGTAGCAAACATTGATGCATGTTGCACGCTTCAACCCGGATGCTTGCGCATCTCGGCTAACATTTGGCTACAATACAGCGGATCTTTACGAATTGAGCCTAGTCTGCTCTGCTGAGGTCGGAAGCGATCTGTGAGAGTTCGGATCCTATCAATTAGGAAAAATATATGCTCGATATTCTCGGGAGACCGTCATCTTCGCATTGCGATCGACGTGCACGCCGCCATTTCCTGAAGATTGGCGGGCTTGGACTTGGAGGACTTTCGCTCCCTCAGATACTGCATGCTCAAGAGACCGCTCCTCTGGTCAAGAATCGTTCGCTGGGGCACAAGGCGGTCATCATGATCTACTTGTCAGGCGGCCCTTCGCATCAGGACATGTACGACCTCAAGATGGATGCCCCGGTTGAAATTCGAGGAACATTTCAACCGATCCCTACCAATGTGAACGGCATCCAGATCTGCGAGCATATGCCTAAGCTGGCACAGATGATGGACAAGGTGGCGATTATTCGCTCTCTGCATGGATGCCCTGATCAGCACGCATCGGACTTGTGCATGAGTGGCTACCCGATCGGCGCCAACGGTCGACAGGACAATCATCCGTCGCTCGGTTCCGCGGTTGCCAAGTTGCAGGGAGCGGTCGATCCGGCAGTGCCGCCGTTTGTGGGACTTTCCATCAAGACACGGCATGATCCCTACAGCAACCCCGGCTTCCCTGGCTTTCTTGGCCCCGCATATGCTCCGTTTCAGCCGGATGGCGAAGGGATGGCTAATATGCGTTTGGAGGGAATCAGTCTCGAACGATTTCGCGATCGGCGGGCACTCTTGCAAAGTCTCGACCAATTCCGTCGCGAAGTCGATGTGCATGAGGGGTACCGCGCCACGGACATCATGACTCAAAAGGCGTTTGATGTTCTCACATCGAGCAGACTTGTTGACGCTCTGGATCTCGAGAAAGAAGATCCCGCAGTGCGCGATCGCTACGGTCGCGGGAGCCGAGATCCCGCATTCGGCGAAGATGCCGGACCGCACTGGATGGATCAATTCCTGACGGCTCGCCGTTTAGTCGAAGCGGGTGTTCGATGCGTGACCCTCTCGTTCGGAAGCTGGGATCGCCACCATTCGAATTTTGAGAGACTACCGACACAACTTGCGAAGTTCGATCAAGCAATCACGGCACTAATCGAAGACCTTCATGCGCGAGGACTCGAGCAAGATGTCAGTGTGGTCGCCTGGGGTGAGTTCGGTCGCACGCCGCGGATCAATAAAGACGGCGGACGGGACCATTGGCCACAGGTATCATGCTGTCTGCTCGCAGGGGGTGGTATGCGAACCGGGCAGGTAATCGGTTCCACCAATCGACTTGGCGAAGTCCCACAGGATCGACCTGTTCACTATCAAGAGGTGTTTGCAACTTTGTACCATCGACTTGGTATCGACGTGAGCAATGCAACTATTCCCGACTTCACCGGTCGCCCACAGTATCTCGTCGATCGTCATCTGCCGATCAAGGAATTGATTTAGAGCAATCCTAAAGCCGTCAACCGCATTGGCGTTAGAGGCGGATTTTGAGGTTTTCGGATACGCTTTAAAAAGATCGTTGAGCGGCAACCATCACGATGGATCGATCGGTGGCATGGCATATGGATCTGCGAATGCACCGAAGGCTCCGAGTCCGCCATCGACTTGTAAATCGGTGGCGGTGATGAACGATGCCTCGCTACTGGATAGCCAAAGAACCGCGGCGGCGATCTCTTCCGGTTTGCCGATTCGACCGAGCGGATGACGGTTCGCAAGTTCCCGTTCGCCGCCTTGGGCTTCCAGAGATGCCCGTACCAGCGGGGTATCGATCGCGCCGGGTGAGACGCTGACGACTCGGATTCCATCGCGAGCGTACTCAACGCCCCATTGCATGGCTTGCAAAATATTGGCCGCCTTGATTGGGCCGTAGACCGGTACGCCGCGCGTTGTGCGATGAGCCTGCCCGCTTGAAATGTTGATCACCACGCCCGATCGCTGAGCGCGCATCACTTTCAAAGCATATTTCGCCATGAATGTGTAGCCGGAGAAATTGATCGCGAGCATCCGCTGATAGTCGTCTGCCTTCAAATCTTCGACTCGCACATAGGACGACGGAGGTTGGATCGCCGCGTTGTTGACCAGGACATCCATCGCGCCGAATTTCTCGATCGCGGTCGCGACCGCGTGTTGGCAGTCCGATTCCAGCGAAACATCGGTTCGAAGAAAGTGTACGCGTTCTTCGTTGAGATCCGGATACTCGACGATGTCGGCGCATAGAACTGAAGCACCGGACGACGCGAAATAGCGGCAGATGGCAAGGCCGATTCCATTGCTCCCGCCGGTGACTAGTACCACTCGCCCTGAGTTGTCATAGCGAACCGTCCCTTGGGGTCTTTTGGAAGGCGAAGATACAGAATTGGGAAAAGATGAATCGCTCATGAACTTTAGGGAAGCCTCGTGGATTGCTTTTTAAGACGCGAGTATTGTACAGCATGCCTTTTCCAATCCGCCAGCAGTCGAAAAATGGACATGAGGTTATCTAAAACGGTTTCCCTTTACTGAGCCACCTTCGACTCGACCGATTCTTTGAGTTCCTTCATTGCAGCTGTGATTCGACTTTGAATCTCGGAAACGGAGCTGTTGCTCGGACCGCTCGTCACTTGCTGGAGGTAATGCTCAATGCGTTCGTTCCAAGTGCGAAGCTCCATGAGTTCGTGTTCGATTTGATCGAAAAGCCCCCCGTTGGCATCATTGCGAAGAATGCTGAGACCTTCGAGGAGCGATTTGATTTCGGCAATATGAGCATTGTTCTCATCAATCTCTCGGTGAAGCCCGTCGACAAAAGCGGACCTGGGAGCAATCCATTCGGATTGACAGGATCTTCCGAAGCGCAAGTCCTTCAGCCTTTGGAATGCCTCCAGGATTTGCTTGGCTCGATCCTTATCCGCCTTTTGGATCACCCCCATTTGGATGAGAAGCTGCAATTGCGATTCATCAAGTTTCAAGGTCTGTGTTGACCTGTTTTGGATGACGACGGTGCGGCTACCTACAAAGCCTCTGCCTTGACGTAGATGGTCTCCGGGGCTTCGTCGTAGTACTTGAACAACGCCGGGCACAACCAACCCTCCATCGGCGGTTCGTCTGCCCGATACCAATTGCCGCCGAATTCCTCTCGAAGCCGGGTCAGCTTCCGCTGGTACCCTGGAAACGGGCCAGCCGAGAAGATCATGCGAAATCCTTGGTGGGCGTTGGGGATATCCGACACCAAATCGTCGATCATCTCGGGAATCCCCGATACGAACGGCTCTTGGACCAAGTTGACGGCAGCGTCATCGAAGACCCACATCTTTCGATCCTCAAGCCAATACGGAGCGATTGCAAATAGTGAATTAGTCATTGGTTTGCCTATGTTTTTCATAACCCGACGCGTGAGCGAGGGACGCACGAGGGAAGGTCTCAAAAGTGTCGCAACTTCATCCCTCACTTACGTTTCGGGTTGAGATGGGATCGGAACGCGGCACGACAATAGGAGGCGAGCACAGGAAGGTGGTCAGAAATCTCCGTCACTCTCATGATCGGATTCGAAATTCTCCGAACTGGCGAAGGAAACCATCTCTCGACGAAACTCAGCGACCGCGAGATTCAGGACGGTGATGCATCGCAGGAAGACATCATGGACCGATTGGATCGGGGAGGCGAACATCTCCACCGAGGCCCATACGTTGTCATTGACGATGCAGACCTTCGCAACCTTGACCGACTTGTTCACTTTGCAGCAAACCATCGCGACGGCCTCTCGCTCTTCGTCGCTATCGATCGACCAGAAGTTGGGCAATGAGATGCGAATGAATTCCTCATCGCTGCTATCGGCCGGGATGAACAGCGTCTTCCCCTCCGACTTGAAGACCAGATCGCCGTCTTCATCGATCTTTGGTAGGTAACCTTCCTCCTTAAGCAACTGCTCGAAGTAGGCGATCTTGAAGGAAGGATTAGGATTGGTATCTTTCGTCATTTTGAGTGATCCTCGGGTTGAAAAAGGGTAAGTAACGAACGGGATTTGGGTTTGTACGGAAGCAAGCGAAACTATTTCGGCTAATTTTTAGTCTGCTACTCCATCTGCTTGCGTTCTTCAGGGGTGAACTCGTTGCGGATGGTTTCGCCCGACGATGCTTGTTCGCGCATGCGAACGAGCTTGTAGGCCATCGCATCGTGGGCGAAATGGGCCTTGCCTGCGGCATGCATTACGGCTTCATTGAGATTCAGACCGATACGACCCGCTTCGGCAAACGACTCGGGATTGGCTGCCAAGAACGTAAACTGCCACTGGTATTGGGTTTTCTGATGCTCAATCATCTCTCGCACCTTGGCGTGGGTGAACTCATGACTCGAGTTCTCCTGGCCATCGGTACAGATCACGAACACCACCAAACCTGGGCGTTGCGGCTCGGGCATCGCGGCCAAGCGTGCTCCGGTATCCTTGATCGCCTTGCCCACTGCGTCGAGCAACGCCGTCGAACCTCGCGGCGCCAAACAATACCCAGGCCAATCCGATGCCAAGATCCCTTGGTGAACGACCTCGTACTCGGAGTCGAACTGAACCAAGGTCACTCGGCACTCGCCAGGCTGTTTAGCCTGTGCGGCCACTAAGGAATTGATCCCACCCTCAGCATCGGTCCGCATCGATGCCATCGACCCGCTGCGGTCGATCACCAGTGTTACATCCGTCAAATCATTTCTCATGAGTCTCTTCTCCATTTCTGAATAGTTGTCTGCAAAGCTATGGTACACAGTGTTTACTAATCTTCGTCTCCCAACCACGAATCACCCTCCCGCAATCGAGGGACCTATCTGCGGTGCAGGGATGCGAGGGTCTTGGTCGTCGATTGATCTCCGATCATGAAGTCTTTCCAGTCTCCGAACTTGTCGCATGTCCCCTCGAGATCGTATTCCCGTGACACCAAATCCCCGATGAAGGCCTGAACCTGTCGCTGCCCCAACGGCTGGAGGTGATGGGTCGCCACCTCGGATGCGAAATTCAGCAGTTCGTAGACTCGACACTTGGCTGGTAATGTGCGCTGACGCTTTTGGCTCAGGGAGTCCGGGTTGGCCAGCCCATAGATCTCGCCGAAATCGCCGACCGTCTGACGAAACGATCGCAAGATATCCGGTTTGGATCCGAGCAACGACGCACCATCGGAGCCAAACATCTTGAACGCGACTTGTCCTGTGTTGTGCGACTTGACCAGCAGGCGAAACAGTGTTTGGGCTTCGTTCATCGATGCCCAACTGTTGGAAGCCGACTCGAAGCGTTGACGCAGCGCGGCAAATCCCTCTTCGTTATTGAATCCTTCGAGCGCTCGCTCGATCGCGAACTCTCCCCGATTCTTCCCTCTCCCCAGGCTCAGTTCGCTGCGAAATGCTGGCGAATACCCAACCGCACCATTGGCACACATGAGCCTCAACAGGGACAGGTAAATCGCCGGCTTGCCGAAACCATCGATCGGCGTATCGAGCAGGTAACGATTCTCGAACCCGTCCCCAGCGATTTTGAACTCGGCGGCGTTGCGGATCAGGTGCCGACTGGTGACCACTCCATGGGAGTAAGTGACTTGTTCAGCGTCATGCTGCTCGAGCAGTTGACTCAAAGACTCGTGGGACACGATTGACATCCCGGGATTGCTGACGCCTAGAAGCTTTTCAGTTCCCTTCCAGTCACGCTCGATACACCAACGTACTTCGTCATTGCTAGAGACCTTCGAGATCCGTTCGAACACTTCGACCGGTGAGAACCATGCGAAGAAATTCTCTGTGAAGCCGAAGCGACGATGGAGCGATTGCCAGAAGCGTTTTGTTGCTTCCACGGGTCGCCCCTGCACGGTCACTCTGCGGGGCATTTTGGAATTTTTACCATCGGGCTCCGCTGTGACTTGAATCTCATTGATTTTGCAAAAACCATACTCAAACGATAATTTCATTCCCAAACTCCTAAGAAAACCAACCTACCCAAAAAATTCGTTTTCGCTCCGAACGGAAGCCTTCGGAGAGTTGCCTTGCGGCAATGCTGTATCGATGAATTACTCTTCCTGCGTGGCTCTGATCGCCGACGTAGAAAGTATGCTGTCCCGTCGCGATCGCCTGGGTTTGCCCAGAAACTTCGGCAACGCGACTTCGATATTCGCCAACGCATGCACGGTCCGCTGGCTGATGGAGACCAATCCTTCGTGGGCGACGAGGGATCGCCATTGGCGGTCGCTCCATACGAACTGTGCTGCAGCGGTTGCGGTGCGCGTCATCGGCCAGCGAGTGTCCTGGCACTGAACTACTTGTTTGAACGAGTAATCGCTGTGCTTGCGAAAGACTCGGCCGGCCATTTGAATCGTGGATGAGCATCCGCTCGGGCGGACGAATACGGTCTGAATCGACGGTTCATCCATCCCTTCGACGAGGACTTGAGCATTGATCAACACACGCACGTCATCTTGGGCGAACGCTTGCAACTGACCCTCGCGATCGCTGCTCCCGGTCACCAATTCGACTTTCACGCCAGCGTTGCGGAGTTGCTCCTCCGCCTTTCGGCATTGCTCGATCGTATGAAAGTACATGACGCTTTTTCCCCAGCGATCCTGGTCGCGGAGATAGGCGTTGGCAACCTCCTCCGGACGAAAACTCGGGAGGGTGTAATGGTGGTACTTGGACAGGTAGCCATCTTGAATCAGTTGGTGGATCCCGGCATCCCGAATGACTTTATCGAAGCAGAGTTTCAATCGATCGGCCCGGAAGGGGGTCGCCGAGAGTCCAAGGATAAACTTGGGTTTGATCAGGCCGTGGATCGCCATCATGGAGTTGCAGCAGTCGTGCTGCGCCTCATCGACGATCAGCATATCGAGTTCGGTGGTCGGGTTTTTTTCAAACATGGATAAGGTGACAAGATCAACTCCGAGCTTCTTCATTTCGTTTTCACGGCGAGTTTGTGCGAGTAAATTTCGCCGCATCGCAACCCAACCGATCCGCAATCGCTGGGCCTGTTGCAATCCTCGCCCGACCAGCAGTCCCATCACTGTTTTCCCGCTGCCGGTAGGGCTGTAGATCAGCACCGACCTGGCTCCTTGGGAAAACTCCTTCCACGTTCGAAGAACGATTCGTCGCTGATAGTCCCGAGGCTCCACATGGGTTTCGTGGAGAAAGGAATCCAAGAGACGCTCCCGTTGTGAATCGTCGATCATCGTAAATCTCCGTAATGAATGGCTTGAGAAACTTGTTTCGCCGTACACAGGTACTGCCTGACATATCATCCGACTGAAATATGTACTGGCGAAATGCCGCCATCCCTGTTCGTGGGGTAGGCAAGCGGCGTGATTGCATGTTGAAGTTCCGTCCTTGATAACGACCTAGTTTGACACGTTTGGTCACTTTGAGGTTCGCTCTTTGATTTATTGTTCAATGGACGCAGTGTTATCGAATTCACACTTCGCTTAGGGTCGAGCCCCTCAAGTGGAGCGTCCTATGTTCGGAACAGCTGAGTTTGCCATAATTCGTCATAGCACTCGAGCATGGCACAGCCGACCATGCGAGTCCAATACTGACCCGAAAGCTTTCATTCACTGCATGCGAATACTTCATACCGCCGACTGGCACCTGGGCCGAACCCTTTACAGCAAAACGCGTTACGTGGAGTTTCAGAAGTTCTTGGACTGGCTCCTCGAAACCATCAAAGATCAATCGATCGATGTCCTCCTCGTAGCTGGCGATGTCTTTGACACGGCCGCCCCGAACAATGCGGCCCAGCAACTCTACTACAGCTTCTTATCCCAACTGTCCGACACGGGCTGTCGACATGTTGTCATTACGGGTGGTAACCATGACTCCCCGACGTTTCTCGAAGCTCCCAAGCAATTGCTAAGGGCCCTGGATATTCACGTCATCGGAAACGCGACCGATCCCGTCGAGGATGAAGTGATTTTGCTCAGCAACTCCCAGGGGACCCCAGAATTGATCGTGTGTGCAGTCCCTTACCTGCGCGACCGGGACATTCGAACATCCGAAGCCGGGGAATCGCTCGAGACCAAGGAAACCAAAATGCGAGAAGGAATCGCTAGGCATTATGCGCAAGTCGCGACCGAAGCCGACCGTCTCCGAGGCTCCCTCGGGGCCGCCATACCGATCGTTGCGATGGGGCACTTGTATACCGCCGGTGGCAAAACGGCAGAAGGAGATGGAGTTCGGAATCTTTATGTCGGCAATCTAGCACACGTCGAGTCATCCATCTTCCCATCGACGTTCGACTACGTCGCCCTCGGCCACCTTCACGTCCCACAAAAAGTGAACAATCTCGACACCATCCGCTTTAGTGGATCCCCGATCCCGATGGGATTCGGCGAAGCGAAACAAGATAAATTCGTCAACGTTGTTCAATGGACAGACAACCAGATGAGCGTCGAGTTGATCCCGGTCCCGCGATGGCAACAGCTCGAAAGTATCGAAGGGAATTGGCCCGACATCGAGAATCGATTGAACGCGTTGAAGCGATCAGGAGAGTCCGTCTGGCTTGAGATCGCTTATCAAGGGGCGACACCTATGGCGAACCTGAAAGATAAGATCGATCAGATCATCGCAGAGACGCAATTGGAGTATCTGAAGGTCACAACACCGCGGAGCTATCAATCGATCCTTGCACGCGAAGGGACCATTGAAACACTCGAAGAGTTGGACCCTCTCGAAACGTTCAGGCGACGATTGCAGGCGGAAAAAATCCCCGCCGAGGAATGGCAGCCTCTTGAAGAAGCTTACCAGGAAATCCAATTGCTCATGCACGAGGCAGGACGGCAATCCCAGTAAGTCAGCTGCCATTCTCGCAAACCAGCCACGACGATCACGATCTCCAACACCTTTATCAACATGAAAATTCTCAACGTCCGACTCAAAAATCTCAACTCACTTCTCGGTGAGTGGTTCATCGACTTTACACATCCGCACTACGTCGACAGTGGCATCTTCGCCATCACGGGCCCGACGGGAGCTGGCAAGACGACGATTCTCGATGCGATCTGTCTAGCCTTGTACGGAGAGACACCGCGACTTGCGTCCGTAACAAAGAACGCCAATGAAATCATGTCGGAGGGGACTGCTGAGTGCTCTGCGGAAATCCAATTTGAAACGCCCGATGGAAGGTATCGTTGCACATGGCAGCAACATCGAGCCCGCGGCAATACAAGCGGTGCGTTGCAGGCGCCTCAACACGAATTGGTGAATGCGGACAGCAATACGATCATCAGCAATAGGCTTTCGCAAGTCAAAAAAGAAGTCGAGCAATTGACCGGATTGGATTTCGACCGGTTCACCAGATCAATGCTCTTGGCACAGGGGAAATTCGCAGCTTTTCTCCAGTCCAGCGCCAATGAGCGAGCTCCCATTCTGGAACAAATCACCGGCACCGAGATCTACAGCAACATCTCCATTGCAGTATTCCAACATGCAAAGAACGTTGGCAATGAATTGGATCGCCTGAAAGCAGAAG
>JAGWWZ010000194.1 GCA_018970165.1 Planctomycetota bacterium
CGTTGGTCGCAATCACGCGGTAGGAGAACGCTGTCCCCTCAATGATCCCGGTGTTTGTAAAGGTATTGACGTTGGCGGCAACCGTGCCAGCAGATGTCCAGATGCTGTTGTCGCTGCTGCGCTCGATCAAATACTCCGTCTCAGTAGCAACATCGTTCCAGATCAAACTGACCGTAGAATCCGTCGAGGTGGTAACCGCCAAACCAAACGGTGCAAGTGGGACGTTGCGGACTTCAAATACAATCTCATTTGGACCCGTAGCAAGCTCGATTCCACCGTTCGCAGTACCACCATTGTCTTGTACTTGGAAAGTGAAGGCACCTCGGGAGTTGCCGTTCACATCAGTGATCGGTGTGTAGGTCATACCGCCGATCGAGGCGACCGAGATCGATTGGCCTGCGATGATCGGCATTCCACTAAGACGTAGCACGCCATCGGCACTCCTTGGTAGGGTGGCAATACGAACGGCAAGAAGACTGTTGGCTGGCGAATCGTTGGGGTCGCTAAACCCAAAGTCGGTCGCCGCAAAGGTGTAGACCGCATCCTTGTTAATGCCAACGGTACGGTCCGCACCCGCCGGGGCATCGTTGACTGCTGCGATGTTGAAGTTGATCGTGTTCGGAGATGCATCCAGGTCAACACCACCATTGGCGGTGCCCCCGTTATCTTGCACCTGGAAGGTGAACGCCCCGCGGGCATTGCCATTGACATTGGCAGTTGGGGTGAACGTCAGACTGCCGATCGAGGCGACCGAGATCGATTGACCTGCGATGATCGGCATTCCACTAAGACGTAGCACGCCATCGGCACTCCCTGGTAGGGTGGCAATACGAACGGCGAGAAGACTGTTGGCTGGCGAATCGTTGGGGTCGCTGAAGCCAAAGTTGGCAGCCGCAAACGTGTAGACCGCATCCTCGTTGATAGAAACGGTACGGTCCGTACCCGCCGGGGCATCGTTGACGCTGGTGACATTCAAGAGAAAGGAAGTCGATGCGGAATTGCTACCGTCGCTGACGGTCACGTTGAGCGTTGTCGTACCAAAAGCGTTTGCGTTGGGGAATAATCGAATTGTTTTTAAAGAACCCGTACCTGAAAATTGAATCGAGGCGTTAGGAACAACGGATTGATTTGACGACGAAGCAGCCAAGGAAAGGCTTGAAAGTGGGGTGTCTGGATCAGATACATTGAATGATGCGACCACATCAGGTGTGTCTTCTGGAACCTGGACGTTCGAGATGGGGCTGATGGATGGTGGTCCGGCAAATACTCGACGCGACTCCAGTTTTTCGAACCCGAGCGGCCTCAGTTCGAGCGATTCGTAGAAGAGAGCATGAAATCGCCGGCGCAAACCGTTGCGGGATCTAATTGCTCGCCGAGTCGCGCTGCGCAGCATGTGCTTGTTCGTAAAAAACAATCCAAGCCTCCCGCATATGCGACATATGAATGCCAACGCCATGATGCCCTCAATGAAAATAGTAATGGTGAGATAAAACACACAGAATTCGGTCCATCAACTCCGTTCGGGCGGGCAGAGGAGTTTTGGGATGTGCAAGGGGCAAGTGACAGTAGCGAGTGGTAATTGAACATGACAAAACCGCAAGTCAAGAAAAATTTCGATGAATTGTTGCGATAAAAACAACCAGAAAAAAGTGATAGTATTTGAAATCTCCGTGGCTGCAGAGCACTGTTCGCAAGGTTGGGGCGATTACGCAGGAAGACTGGCGGCTATGCCGCAGCGATTGATTATTCCAGGGGATGAGCGTGTGGAAAATGTAGAACCGCTGTCCAGCGCCGATCCGCTTGTGGCGGGTTCCTGCTCAGAGGAAGCCTTCTACTGTGGTTGCGTCAGTGATAGAAACAAGTGGCTGCTGCAATGTTGACATTGCAGCGAACTGATCAGCGATTATTCTGCCAGCCCTTCGGGCTTCAGGAACAGTTTTGGGACTCGATAGCCGGGGGACTTCATCGCCCCGGCAATCAGAATGTCGGCCCGTCGGGCCTGGATGCATGAAACCGCCTCGCCTGGAGCGCTGGAACGGTTCGGCCTGGATGCATGGAATCGTTCGGCCTGGATGGATCATTCGCTCGGTGTCAGAAGTCCGACCGAAATTACTTCGGCGCAGCGGTTTGTTTATGCCAATCATTCACCTCCGGTACCTTTGTTTTGAACTGAGTAAATTTCGCTCCCCGATTTCTTTTTTGTCTAACGATTTTTTTGCCCCGCATTTTTTGTCAGCCTGGTATTCCGGAATCCAAGTAAACTCAATTCGCGTCAGTTCTCATCAGCCACTTACTTTGAACTCTTGCCACCATAGAACCACGCTGTATCGATCACGGCAACGCGCAGGTCGATCACATCTTGCATGCGCCAATCGGGTAGGTACTCGCAGGTCCAGTAGTTGACGATCGCTTTTCCATCCCGTGTGAATCGACAACTCGGGTTGGAAAACGCTCGGCTCGGATCGGTTTCGATGTCGCGGACACTCTGCCACGACTTGCCATAATCCTTCGAAATGGCAGAGGTCAACGGGCTCCGTTTCCCGTAATGCGATCGGAACGATGCATCGTATTGATGGTTCCAGATCATCAGAAGATCGCCGGTTCCCGGGATCCGCGTCAGTTCCGGGCATGATTCTGGGGTGATCAACTCGCTCGCCCACGGTTCATTCCAGGTTGCACCCTCGTCGCTCGATTCGGAAAAGTAGAGTTTCCCAAGCTGATTTCGCATGACCATCAAGACACGCCCATCTCCTGTTTCTTCGACATGTGGTTCCATGGCACCACGTTTTGGAAGTGCAATGCGTGAGGGCGATACCTGCCAAGTGATTCCATCGTCGTCGCTATACAACGTGGTCGCTGAATAGGGACCTGTTTCCGCCGGTTTTCCAGGTTGCGGAGGACTAGCAGGCAACAGCAACCGGCCCGACGACAGTCGCTTGATCGTACCGTTGCACAGTGAGAAATCCTGCCTAGGTACAAACGCCGATAGCGGAGTGAAGGTCTCTCCTTCATCCATCGATTTCCAAACATGATTCGTCAGCGCCCCTGGGCGATGTTGACGCATGAAGACTAGGAGAATCCCCCCATCGCGTGCGCGAATAAGGCTTGGCGAATACACGTTCAGATCGCCCGATGCGGTTTCGGTAATGACCCGATGCTTTCCCCAGCTTCGCCCTCCATCAGACGATTCCTGGGCGACCAGACGGGTCTTGGCAAAATCACTGCCGTCTCCAGCAAACTCCATGTAGACCAACAACAATCGACCGTCCGCAAGCTCGATCACATCCCCTTCGCTTTTCCGCGTGTAGTCCGATGCACTTTTCGCGACCGTCACGATTTCTGGATCGCTTGGCCCATCGCTCGATGATGGCTTGCTTTGCCAGGAACCATGCATCGCACAATGACCTTCCGGTACATTCGTGATGGGCCAAAGTGATTCGTCATCAAATGTCCTCTTGTCGAGCGAGGCCACGTAGAGCTGCATCGTGCCACTGCGATCGGAGCCGAAGAGAATCCACTTTCCGTTGGGTGAAACAGCGGGGTGATAGTGCCGGGTACCGGTCTGGGAATGGGTTAGTTGGTTTGAGTTTCCCTCGAGATCCGCATGCATCAATTCGACGCAATCTCCTATCGTTGACGTGTAGTAGATGCTCTTGCTATCGGGCGCCCAGACCGGCACGTCGCTGCTTTCGCTGTGGAAATCAGGATGCTTCAGTACCTCAACCACACCTCGATATCCTCCGCGGTCGGCGAGCTTGCGGAGTCTGCTCCCATCTTTCGTGACAATATGCGGATGACAGTTGTAGTGCTCACCCGAGACGAACATCAACCACTGGCCATCTGGGGACCATTGGGGAGCAAAGTTGAAGGGGTTCCCGGTTTCGACCCGTTGTTTATCGCTACCATCAGCCTTAGCGATATAGACTTGGTAGTTTTCGTGGTAACTAATTCGCGAGCCATCGGGCGATGCGCTGTAGCCATAGCTAAATCCCGAACCTTCACCAGAGACATCTCGTTTGTTGCCGCCATCGAGATTCATCTGGAAGGGCTTGGAGATTCCGTTGATAAGGGCCGTGAACCCGTAGCCTTTACCGTCCGGCAAAAAGAACAAGCCCGTGTTGTAGATGCTGACCCGGTCGATCGCCGTCAGATTCCAAACCGAACCGTTTCTCATGTCGACAAGGCAGGAGTCGACGAGCCATCCCTCGGTCATTCGAAACGTTTTGTGTTCGCGTTCCCATTGCGCATTGGCGGGATCCTCCCACGAACTGTAGATGATCGCGTGCCGGCCGTTGGGGGACCAACCCGCGAACTGCGTCCAACTGTGTTCCTGACTGGCGAGTTCCGCGCCGATCGATCGTCGCTGCGAACCATCGGCCCGAACCACATAAGCCCGTCGCGTGATCCAGTTCGCGAACTGCCCCTCAGGCAGATCGTTTCGGCTTTCGCTGTACCCGATCCACCAATCCCGTGGCGATTCCTCCCGCGCAGGCTCCGAGCAGACCATCAACAAACAACTGACCAAAAACAGCAGCATCTTCCGCTCCTTTTCCGGACATGATACGCCAGTCGAACAACTCAGTCGAACAACTCAGTCGAATCGCTCGGCGTGAGTCGTTGTACGACGGACTTCCAGTCCGTCGACCGTCACACGGAAGGACTGGAAGTCCGTCATACTGTCATATGGCAGCGTGAAGCCGTTCATCAAGCGAGAAACTCCTGTACAACATGCCCGTAGACGTCGGTTAGACGGTAGTTGCGCCCTAATTGGTTCCAGGCGAGTTTGGTGTGAGCGAAATCGGACAAAAGGCCTTCTTCACTCCCAGCCGGAACCGGGTGCATGTTCGCAAACTCATGCCAAGATCTCCTGGATGACATGGCCATGCACATCGGTGAGTCGACGGGCGATGCCGTTATTGTAGAAGCTGAGTTTCTCATGATCGAGGCCGAGCAGATGGAGTGCTGTCGCATGGAGATCATAGGAATAACAGGGATTCTCTGCCGCTTGAAAACCAAGTTCGTCCGTACTGCCGTAGGCAACACCTCCACGGATGCCTCCACCAGCGAGCCAGGCAGTGAACGCGCCTGGGTTGTGATCTCGTCCTTTGCCTTGGCTGGCAGGTTGCCGTCCGAACTCTGTGGTGCAGATGACCAAGGTGCTGTCGAGTAACCCATGAGACTTGAGATCCTTCAGGAGTGCGCTAGCCCCGGTGTCGAGGATCGCTCCCCAATATCCATGATCGCGCACGAGATCCTCATGGCTGTCCCAGTTAGGGCGAATTTTTTTAGCTGTCGTGTTTTCCGCTCCACAGTAGATCTGCACGAATCGCACCCCGCGCTCCACCAAGCGACGTGCGAGAAGGCACTGCCGCCCGAACGGCCCAATATCTTCGTGGTCAACATTGTAGAGCGCCATGGTACTCGCAGACTCATTCGTGATATCGGTTACCTCCGGTGCGCTCAATTGGAGCCTAGCCGCCATCTCATAAGCGGAGATGCGCGCTTCGAGATCGGTGTTTCCGAGTCTATCGGCAGCATGTTGACGATTGAGTAGTACGAGGAAATCGCGGCTGTCCTGTTCCTGCTGGCCTTTCAAGTGTGCATAAGATTGCGGTGGAAACAGATCGGCGATCGGTGGTTGATCGGCCTTGGAAACGGAGTTCAACGTTGTTCCTTGATGCACTGCGGGCAAGAAGCCAGCCCCCCAATTGATCACACCCCCCGGTGGCAACCCACGCACATCCGGCAGAACAACGAAGGCGGGAAGATCCTCGCATTCGCTCCCCAGACCGTAAGTGACCCAAGCCCCCATGCTCGGAAAGCCTGGCAAGATAAAACCGCTATTGGCCATAAACATCGCGGGCCCATGCAAAGCAGACTTGCTCTGCATCGAATGAATGAACGCCATATCATCGACGCAAGTTGCCAAGTTCGGAAACAGATCGCTGATCCACCGGCCGCACTGCCCATGCTGACGGAACGGAAAATAGCTCCCCTGGCAATCGCCCGGTTTGGATGCAAAGAACTGTAGCTTGCCATCGGGATCGAATGGTTTACCCTGCCTCGCCGTCAATTCGGGTCGATAGTCCCAGGAATCGATGTGGCTCAAACCACCTGGGCAAAATATCTGTATGACGGCCTTTGCCTTCGCAGGGTGATGCGTCGGCTTGACAGCAAGCGGATTGCTGTCCGCCTTGGCTTCATTGAGCATCGTCGCGAGCGCAAGGCCACCGAAGCCACCGCCGAGACGATTTAGGAATTCCCGCCGACTGGTCGTGATCATTTCTGAAGTAGATCCTCGCCCATTGTGAATAGAACTCTCAATCGATGGTTACAAACTCATTCGCATTAAGCAGTGCTCTGCAGACTGCGAACAATCCTTGCTTATCAGCCAGTGACTGCGCCGCTTGCAATTCGGCCTGCGTTGGGTCTCGCTGGAACACAAGCTGGAATGCCGCGTTTACCGTCTTTGCTCGAGCAGCCAAGTGCTCTGCTTGTTGCAACATGAATTCATTATTGCTCAAGGCCAGCGCTTGCATCGCTGTAGTCGTCGTGACTCGGGAGGGTGTGAGGTTGGCCGGGTCCGGGCAATCGAGGGTTGCCATGAACTGATGCGGTGTGGTGCGCACCACGAAACGATACACGCTCCGCTTCCACAACTCGGGATTGCTAGGAGTCACGTACTCATAGATCGGCGCATAAGCCTCGGTGTACTTAAAGTCTCGATAACCGGGGCCCCCCATCTCAGGATTCAAATTCCCCGACACAGAAAGCACAGCGTCCCGAAGCGACTCCGCATCCAGACGTCGAGCGTTCTGACGCCAGAGGAACCGATTGCCGCTGTCAATCTTCGCTCGCTCCGGGACGATCGTGGAACTCTGCCGATACGTCGCGCTCATCATGATCGTTTTATGCAATTGCTTCAAAGACCAATGGGATCGAAGTACTTCATTCGCAAGCCAATCGAGCAACTCCGGATGCGATGGTCGATCACCTCCATAACCAAAGTCGCTCGGAGTGTTCACAATCCCCTGACCAAAATGGTGGTGCCACAATCGGTTGACCAGGACCCGTCGCGTCAGCGGGTTGTCGGGATGGATGATCCATTCCGCGAGAGTTCGTCGCCGCTCCCCTTCGGAAAGAGAAGGGTTGAGTGAATATGACTTCGTATGACTGACACATTGCAGAACGCCCGGCGATACGGATTGCAGAGGATCCTCAGGGTTGCCGCGTCTCAGAACCCGAACCTCCGGAGGAGTTTCGGAGTTTACGGCAAAGACCTTGGCGGGTGCCGGCAACTCTGCGATCGTCTTCTCGATCTGACTCGACTCCACGGTCCATTGCGCTAACCGATCTTTGACTGCCTGCGTCTGTTCCGTCTCGCTGCGGATGGGACGTATCGTTGCATCCCCGAGGAATAGGAGGTCGTGGCCGATACCATCACCGCCGTCCGTTGCGACCAGCGTCAATGTTTGAGTTCCCAGAGGCAAGGGAATCTCAAATGGCTCCGAGTCCGCCTTTCCCAACTTCAGTCTCTGAAACGCGAGTGATTGATCGACAAAGATACTGAAGTCGGCATGCGTCCCTGCTCCCCCGGAACCCGAACCGAAGCCGACGACGCCGGTGAGAATGAAACCCAGCGCCGTCTGATCCTTTTGCAACGCAGACAGATCGAAGGTGATTCCGCTGTTAGCATGAAGCCCAAGAATCGAGTGCCTAGGACTCGCGTAGTCGATATCTTTGAGTTTGGTCGATGCTTGAGCATTGATGGGACCGTTGCGAATCAAGTCCCATGCAGCTCCACTGGTAGGGGGCAACCCTTGCACAGATCTATTTTCATCGATGGGTACTGATCCTTTGCCATCTGGAATAAAAACGTATTTTGCAGCAGGGGATGGATGCTGATTCGTCTTATTGGTAATTACGGCAACCAATTGATTGACGGGGACGTCGCGGAGGTAACCGAGTTTCTCCGAGTTTGACTTGCCATCGCGTAGATCGATCCCTTGGTTAGGCTTGCCAGAACCGTGCCCATCTCCCCCACCGACGATGTCAGCAAGACTCCATC
>JAGWWZ010000195.1 GCA_018970165.1 Planctomycetota bacterium
CAGCCTTCGACCAACTGGTTTAGCCCGAACGGGTCCGGCTGGCCGTAGTAGCGGAGCGGTTCGTGCTGCGATGCAGGAGAAGACATGGATGAGCCTGGGATGTCGGACGGGAGCGAGGGGCAACTGCCGATGTCACAGTATAGCTCACCGTTCCGGGCTGACCTGTGAATCAGGCACGGAGTTAGGTCAGCCTTTAACGGCCGATGCGAAATGTGCTGCCCCCGCCGAAGGACGGTCCGGCAGGAAAACCTCCGCCTCCGAACGATGGTCCGCTCGGCCAGCCACCAATCACGATCCCTACACTGGGAGTCGGACGGGAATAATAGCTCCCGTAGTAGCTACCATATTGCGGGACTCCGTGGTACGGAACACCGTGGTACGGAACACCGTGGTACGGAACACCGTAAATCGGTTGGCAAGGATGGGGATGATGGTAACCCCACGCTGGGTTCTGTCCGTACCGATAGCTGTAGTTGTAGCTATAGCTATAGTTGGGACTTGGGACAAAAACCCGACTGCCGTTCCCATAACGCACTCCGTTTCGAGTCACGATCACGCCTCGGTTGTTCGATATCCCCCACGGAGGATCTGCGACTGCCGTCTGGTTCATCGATGTTAATCCGCCCACTCCGAGCAACGTTCCGAGCATCCATGATTTCCAACTTTTCGCCACCATGATTAAACCCCCATCTTTCATCTTCTGAGGCCCCGTAGCGCGGCCGATAGACCTCAACTTGAAATCATCCGCGACTATTCCCCTTGCACTACAATTCCCATGCCTAATCCATGGAATATTGGGAACGGGAACAACGGTTGGCCTATTGCTCAGGGAATAGACAAAAGCGACGGCCGGGTCTACCATCCGAGCTTCCGTTCGTGAGATTCATTACGCATCCGAGTGTGGGCGCTCTTGTCGTCAAATGTGTTACAAGTTGTTGGGTTAACGAAGCGGTACGGCGAATTCGCCGCGCTGCAGGAATGCAGCCTCGATATACCCGAGGGCTCGATCTTCGGTTTGCTAGGACCCAATGGAGCTGGCAAGACCACGCTGATTCGATGCGTGCTCGGGTTCTTGAAGCCAACGAGCGGTGGAGCCCACGTTTGTGGCTTGGACTGTAAGGAGCAATCCTTGGAAGTTCGTCAGCGCGTAGGCTATCTGCCTGCGGAATCGAAGTTGTTTCGGCTGATGCGAGGCGAGGACTGCTTGCAGTTCTTCACGTCGATTCATCCCCGAGGGGATTTCGACCGAAGCAAGCGGATTGCAAAGCGACTGGATCTGGACCTGAATCGTCGAGTCGCCTTCATGTCGACAGGAATGCGCCAAAAGCTGGCGATCGCGTGCGTTTTGGGATGCCCGAGTCCGTTGATGATTCTGGACGAGCCGACTGCGAACCTGGACCCATCGGTTCGCAACGAAGTTCTCGGCTTAGTTCGAGAGGCCAGACGGGATGGTTGCACTTTTGCCTTCTGCTCGCACATTCTCAGTGAAATCGAGGAACTGTGCGATGAAGTAGCGATTTTGCGGGGAGGACAAGTGGTGCATCGGGGGCGTATCGATGCCATTCGCCAAATTCACCGCTTGCGAGCCTCCACTCGTCGAGCATTGGGACCGGCCGATCTACCCGCAGGAGCCAAACTGGTTTCCGGCTCTGAAAACGAACTGGTCATCGACTTGCCAGGAACGATCGATCTGTATCTTGACTGGATTAGAGGGAATGACCTCACACGGATCGACGTCGAAAAAGTCGGTTTGAGCAGTCTGTATCACGCGCATCACCTCCCTGAATCGTTTCCGACAGGCGGTTCTTCGAGCTAAACTAAGGTGTGTCGACGTTCGCAACCCACGGTTCAAACTCGCAATCATCCCATGACATCCGATTTCACCACGCATCCGTTAATTCCCGCAGGCTCCTATGAAGAGCACGATGATTTCGGGCAGGAATCTAGCATTCTCCTAGTCGATGACAGCGTTATCCTGCGAGATCGGCTTGCGGAAGCATTTCAGGAACGGGGCTTTCGTGTTGCTGTCGCAGGCACCTGTGATGAAGCCGTTGAGGTCTTCCGAAGGAATCCAACCGAGTTGGCAGTCGTCGATCTCCGAATGCCCGGCAGGCCCGGCGTGAGTCTGATCGCGGACCTCAAGGAGATTCGGCCCGACGTTCAGATCCTGATTCTCTCGGGCTTCGGAAGCATCGCAACCGCGATCGATGCGGTGAAATTGGGGGCGGTCAACTTCCTTCCAAAGCCTGCAGACGTCGACGATATCTTGTCTGCCTTCAAACGTGGTGGAAGCGAAATCGATATGCCCGAAACCGACGACCAAATACCTGTACCTACACTGGCGCAGGCGGAATGGGAGCACATCCATCGAGTCCTCGCAGACTGCAACAACAACATCTCTGAGGCCGCGCGGCGATTGGGTATTCACCGGCGATCCCTGCAACGCAAGCTTCGCAAGCGAGCCCCCTAAAGACCGCGAGCCATCCGCATCTAGCAATGGAATGTCCAAGATATGACCGTCATCGTACGCGAGATTTCGACCGCTGATTTGGATGCGTTATGGGACTTAGCTGGCTTCGCTAGCACCGGCATGACCTCCCTCAAAGTGGACCGCGACGAATTGGCGGATCGAATCGAGCGAGCGCACTTTGCATTTCGAAGAACGAGCGAGAAAGCCGAAGGAGCTCCGTATGTCTTCGTCATGGAAGATGTCGATAGCAAACGCTTGATCGGCACTTCCTGCATCTTCTCCAGAACCGGCGGGTTCGAACCGTTTTACGCGTATCAGGTCGTCAACCAAACACAACACAGCGAACTGCTCGGACTGACTCGCGAACTACGTTCCCTTCATTTGCTCAAGATCCACAACGGTCCCACGGAGTTGGGTGGCTTGTTCCTCCTCCCGAATTGCCGAGGCGAAGGAGTTGGCAAACTCCTTAGCCTCTCCCGTTTTCTTTATATGGCAGGTCATGTGAAGCGCTTCGCCAAGGAAACGATTGCCGAGCTTCGCGGCTATCTCGATGAATCGGAGAAGAGCCCCTTTTGGAACGCGATCGGTTCCCATTTTTTTCCGATCGATTATCCGCGCGCCGATGCTCTCTCGATGATCGATAAACAGTTCATCGAGGATCTGATGCCCCAATACCCGATCTATCTCGAGTTGTTGCCGCAGGATGCAATCGATGTGATTGGGAAGGTTCACGAACAAGCGAAACCTGCCTATGCACTCTTGGTGCAGCAAGGTTTCGTACAGAAAGACCTGATCGATATCTTCGATGGCGGAGCAGTCCTCCATTGCGAGACCAGCAAAATCGAGGCGATAAAAAATTCGCATGTGGCTCGCGTCTCCGAGGTCCTTTCATTACAAGTCGATGCGCCGAAGTTATATTCGGGCTTGATTGCGATCGAGAACCCTCGTTTTCAATGCATGCTTGGCCGCTGGTTGGAGAACAATAGCGACTTGGTGCTGGATGCTACGGTTGCCGAACATCTGAAGATCATCGCAGGGGACTCGGTTCGCGTATTACCCCTCACCAAAAGATGATCGATCGAGAAAAAATTCTCGAAAAATTCTTACCTTACCAAACGACCAGATGGGTTTGGAGTTTTACTCCCTGTCGATCATAGACCAAGTCGCGAGCTCGTTCCAAGAGGGCCAGAACTTGATCCGATGTCGCCCCTTCGTTTGCGACGAGGTAATTCGGGTAGGCCATACTCAACTGAACCCCTCCCTCGTACATTCCCAAGGCGCCGCACTGGTGCAGAAGGGCGGATGCTGTTCCTCCATCCGGATCTACGAAAGCAATCGCTGAGCGAATCGGTGCATTGGGCTGCTTGCTCCGTTTCACAATCCAGAAAGTCTGTTCTCGTTTGGTGAGACGGGCAGCATCGTCTTTCTTCAATGCGAGCGATGCTTCGAGGATCACCAGCTCGTCCAGGCTGCTTCTTCGATGGGAAAAGGTGAGATCCTGCGATTGGACTTGGACCACTTGCCCGTCCCGTTTCATGAGCCGGGCTGATCGGACCACTTGCCCGATATCCCCCTCGTCGGTGCCCGAGTTGCCGTGGAGGGCACCGCCGACTGTGCCAGGGATTCCAACGAGGTGCTCTACCCCAGCGAGTCCATGACCGACGCAAGCTGTCACCAAATGGGAAAGACGGGTGCCGCCACCACAACGAACCAGATGGTCCTCGAAGGAAATCCTCTCGAAAGCCGGCGAGTTGAGTTGCACAACCAACCCGTCAAACCCGCTTTCGCGAATCAATAAATTGGATCCACCACCGAGAATACGAATCGGGATCCCGTCGGCATAAGCGAGGGAAACCACTTCTTGAAGCTGTGTGTCATCCGACGGTTCCGCAAAGTATTTTGCGGGGCCGCCGATTTGCAACCGCGTGAAGGGTGCGAGAGGAACATTCTCGCGCACCAAGCTCAGGAAAGAATTCTGCGCCATATCCGGATCTAGCGGTTCCTCGAATAAAGAGGTAATCGTTACCGGCGGAGGGGTAACACCTCCGACGCCTTCCGGATCAACTCCTTCACACGTCGTGGAGTTTGCATTCCGGTCAGTGAAAAACGCTTCCAGCCACTCTCGCTCTCGGAAAAGACCACAATCTGAGGAAGGGTCTTACCCTGCATCACCTGCTCGGCAAGTTCGGGGTGAGCGTCTTTGTCTAGCTGAGTGTAAACGACTTCCTTCAACTCGCCAGCCTTCTTCATTGTTTCGATCGTCTCGACCTTCATGGTCTTGCAAGCGGGACACCACTCGGCTCCCACCAATACAACCAGCGGCTTCTTCTCCTCCTGAGCCTTCCGGTAGGCTGCTTCATATGCGAGCGATTCCTCCCCGGAGTCACTCCCTTGCCCCAAAAGTACAGCAAACAAAGCCAAAGTCGCTAAATGCAACATATTTGGACCTACTCCCTTCTCTGGTAACGCATTGTTCCTTCAGGCAACCAACCCGGCCGGGCTCGCGGTCGACCTGCCTACAGGGTTCCATTCTGCCGTCCTTCCTTTCGCCGCAACCTAAACTGCCCAAGAGCAACGCTTGGACCGGAAAGGTTAAAGTTTGAGGGTTAGGCAAAATCGGACGGCTTACGATAAGGCCGGTCAGTATACGGACGAGGTAGCGACGAGCAACCGAGGCAACTGCCCCTGGAATGCTAGCATCGTTCTTTTTTATCTTTATTTTGAGTCGAATCGCTGGGCTCGACGTCACTCGACGACCACGCGCTGTACCAATCATCAAAACCGTTAAGTCTAGGCAAGACCTAGAGTTAATGCGAATAACGTGACACCCAACTCGGGGTCCATTAAAGAGAGACAGGGAGGCTTGCCCTCCTTTGTCAAGCTGTAAAAAAAGCTTTTCAAAACGAGTCGTCGAGGGGGCGAATCGAGTGGAAACAGATGGGGGCACACCGTTAAAGGGGGCATCTTGAACGTGCTCACTCGACGGTCAAGTTTCCTGCCAAAGAAAGGTTTCCCCAAGAAGCAGCCTAGTCGACGACCTTTGCGTCGATCCACTTCATTAGGCTACGAAGCTTTTGGCCGACTTGCTCGATGGGATGCTTACGTTCCAATCTGCGGGAGGCTTTGAATGCAGGGGCCCCTGCTTTGTTTTCGAGGATCCATTCGCGTGCGAATTGGCCGGTCTGAATTTCTCGAAGAATCTTCTTCATCTCCGCCTTGGTTTGATCGTTGATGATGCGAGGCCCGCGAGTGTAGTCTCCGAACTCGGCAGTGTTGGAGATGCTATATCGCATGTAGTTGAGTCCCCCTTGGTAGAGCAAGTCGACGATCAACTTGAGTTCGTGCAGGCACTCGAAGTATGCCATTTCCGGTTGGTAACCGGCCTCGACCAGCGTCTCGAATCCGGCTTTGACCAATTCACTGACCCCGCCGCACAGGACTACCTGCTCACCAAACAGGTCGGTCTCGGTTTCTTCAGCAATCGTGGTTTCGATCACTCCTCCACGAGTGCCGCCGATTCCTTTGGCGTAGGCCAAGCCTTGCTTCTTGGTCGCTTCGCTGGCGCCATTTCCGAGGGCGATCAGGCAAGGAACGCCGCCACCTTTGACAAATTCGCTGCGCACTAAATGGCCAGGGCCTTTGGGTGCTACGAGAAGGGTGTCGACCCCTTTGGGTGGCTCGATTTGTCCAAAATGCAAATTGAAACCGTGGGAACACATCAGCACATTGCCTGGTGCTAGATTCGGTTTGATGTGGGATCGGAACAAATCTCCCTGCACCTCGTCGGGGAGCAGGACGTTAATGATGTCCGCTTTCTTCGTGGCTTCATCGATTTCCATCGGTTGGAATCCGTGACTGATAGCCAAGTCATAATTCTTGCCGCCTGGGCGTTGACCGATGATGACTTTGCAACCGCTGTCTCTCAAATTCTGCGCTTGAGCATGTCCCTGCGAACCATACCCCAAAATGGCGATCGTTCTATCCTTCAACTGGGAGAGGTCGGCATCGTTGTCGTAATAAATCTTGGCAGCCATATCGTTTCTGTTTCGATGTGAAAAAGTGTGCTAGTTCGATCGCGGGAGAAGTTCGATGGAGAGCGATTATGAGTGGGTGGAAGGGGGAAAGTCGTCGATCAACGCACCGGGGTTGCTTCCGCGGATCATGGCGATCCGCCCGGTTCGCACCAACTCGGTGATTCCGTAGGGACGCATTCGTTCGATGAAGGCCTGGACTTTGCTTTCGCGACCGGAGATTTCGATCATCAATTCCTCAGGCCCGACATCGACAACGCGAGCGCGGAAAATGTCGACCAATTCCCGAATCTCGCTTCGCAAGGATCCTGTGGGAGAGCGAACCTTGATCAACATCAAGTCCCTCTCCACATAGTCGTTGGCGCTGATATCTTGAACCGAAACCACCGTGACGATCTTCTCGAGTTGTTTGCGAACCTGCTCGAGAACTCGATCGTCCCCTCGAACCACAAAGGTCATTCGGGAGAGACCCGCGTTCTCGGTTTCACCAACCGCCAACGAATCGATGTTGTACCCGCGGGATGCCAGCATGCCAGAAATATGTGCGAGCACCCCTGGAACATTTTGCACGATGGCGGAGATTACATGCCTCATAGGCTCATCACTCAATGATTGTTTCAACGCGTCGAATCGTTCAACCCAGGAATTCTTGAGACCTTCGAAGGAATCACAACCCGCAGGCTAGGCCGGAATGATAAAGGCAACAGCGGGTTTCCTCAAGAGAGACACATGCAATCGCCCCATCCCTACGAACTGATCGACTTCGGACGAGGTAGAAAACTCGAATCGTTCGGAGGTGTCGTGGTCAGTCGACCAAGTCCAGCCGCTAGTGGCCAATTCTCGCTTCCGGGAGCATGGGAATCAGCAAAGCTTATCTACGAACCTTCCCAAGATCGAACGGGTCGATGGCTTCGGCCGACAGGAGACCAGCAATCGGAGGAACCCTGGACCGTTGAGTTTAATGCTTCCTCATCTGTATACCCATGGAATGCAGTAGCATCCGAGGGAAGCCAAAGATCATTCAAACTGGATGATCCTTCCTTGAGATTCATTGTCCGACCTCAAACATCCGGGCAACTGGGGTTGTTTCCAGAGCATTGGTTGCAGTGGCCGTGGTATGACATGCGGCTCGAAAGGTGGAAAAACCTGAACTCGCAGTCGAAGCCGAAAGTACTCCACCTGTTCGCTTATACGGGCGCGACGACAATTGCCTTGGCGGCGATGGGTGCCGAGGTGACACATGTCGATGCAATGCGTTCCGCGGTTGAATGGGCTCGTGACAATTGTCGCGCGAGCGATCGGGAGTCGCTACCGATACGCTGGATCGTCGATGATGCTCGCAAGTATGTGGATCGCGAACGAAAACGGGGCAAAGAGTACGATTTGGTAATTCTTGATCCGCCTACCTATGGGCACGGT
>JAGWWZ010000023.1 GCA_018970165.1 Planctomycetota bacterium
GCGAGCGACGAAGGGTGAGAATGAGGACACGACGGTAGGCTCCTGATCGAATGGATCGATGGTTGGGTAGCCCCTCTGTCCTTGTTACCTGAGAGATCCGCAGCCTGTGGCCGCTTGCCCCTTCGGTGGATTTCCGTCGACGCAGGCTATGCGACGAAGAAAATCGCTCTCCAGAGTCCATGTTTCGGTCGCGGCGGTCCTTTTGCCTGAGTGTTTGTGGGACACTTTACACCTTCGGCGGCCTGAGGTTTCGCTGCTACGAAACCTCAGACGCTCTCGCGCCAGACGTTCATGGGTCCTTATAGTTTATCCCCATTGGCAAGTGCGCACAACCGAAACCGTTTTGCATGCATAGGGATTAGGGTCCCCAATCGCAAAGTGCATCCACATAGGCGGCCGATCCATCGCGGACCCAGGGATCAAGTTGTGCGGGATCCTTCAATTGCTGGCCTCGGCAGGTGTCGACGACCATGTAATTGCAGCGAACATCCGACAAACTGCTCATGTCGCCCCAAAGCTTTTCGAACTGAGTCACTGGAAACACATCTTCCTGCCCCAATCCCCATCGTTTCTTCACATCCTTGATTGTGACGTAAGTCGGTAAACGGCTCGCTAATCGACGGACTGCAAGGTCGACAGCGTCGCGATCTGAAAGCTGTGAACGCTTCAGCCCAAACACTTCGAGCAATGGATCGATCGAGATCCATGTCGTCATTGACGAGTAGTAGGTAAGCTTGAACTCATCTCGATCGCTCGGCATCCCCATCCCCTCGAGCAACCGCAGTTTGCCATCGACACGAGCCAATCCTCCTCCGCGATCCTCGATACGCCGGCCGATGACTTCAAAGCTTAGGCACGCCTGCGATTCGATATGGGCCGACAACGGTACAGGATCAAGGTTCGCACCGAGGGTATCGATGTTGTGAAGCATCAAATACTGCAGTTGCGGTTGATTCGTGAGCATGCGATGCAAGGTCCCATTGCGGAGCATATTGGGGATCTCAAACCAATGCCCGACCGGATGCATGCACTGTTCGGGAAGATTATCGATGTAGTCGCTCGCTTCTCCCGCCGAACGGGCCCAGCCCGCGATGGCCGCATGACCACTCTCTCGCACCTTCTGTTGCTGTTCATCGAGAACCTGGTGAGGCATCTCCTCCCAATAGTAGATCAGGTCTCGGACCGTAGGAATCATTCGCAGCCCGACCGACATACCCGGGGACAAGATGACATCACCTGGGTAGCCAAAGTCTTCGTTGTTGCGAAGGAATGATTCGATCGGTGCATGAGTCAGGTAGCCTGTAGTGAATACATGCGGTACCGAAGCATCGAACCGGCGAGATGTCTTTCGGGATTTCGCCAAATGAACTTCAACGAAACTTCGATGCCTCTCTTGTGAGCGATAGAACGGATGAAGACCTTTCACGACCCCCGCTCCATCAGTCCATCGCGACCCGACCCCGGCAGCTAATGTCACCACACCTACCTGACCGTCGCGTAACGCATCCTCGCCGGGTTTCGATTGGTTTGATCTACTTTTGCTACTGGTTCGCAAATCGACATAATCGTTTGCTGCGATATCGCGGATATCGGTCTGGATGGGCAATCGGTTTTCCGCCAGTCCGATCCGGCCAGCTAAAATCTCCGAGCGTATCTGCTCATGCTGTTCTCGATCGAATCCATGTTCGTCGAGCACTTCGCGTAACGATTGCTGTTGATCGTTATTCGAAGTCGCTTGCGGCAGAATCCGATCGAGCAATTTTCGAGCCCGCTCGCCATCTTGAGAACAGGATTCATTCAGCCGCATCAAATCCCGTTTGGATTGGGATGAGAGTTCCTTGACTTCCTTGCGAATCAGTTTCGGTGCTAGGATGGAGTAGTAGCCATCTGGCATCGCAGCATGGGATCCTTGCAGCAGTTCACTCCATGATCCTCGATCGTTAATTCGAAAATCGTAAACAACGGGATCCATGGCAAAGGGGAGTCTCAGTTCCAAGCTTCGCTTGATCGAAACCAATGCTTCCAGTAGCCATGTGCGCGCTTGGCTTTGGATTTCAGGATCGAAAAAGAATCCCATCCCTCCGCCGGACATACCTCCGAGCATCATGAAGCCCCAGTAGCGATCTCCCCATCTTTCGCGGCATGCATCGATCACCGATTCGGTGAAGTGGTTGGTACACCAAGGGATAATTGTTTGAAGAGGGCCTTGGAAATTCTCGGTGGTCAAGCTGGCCAGTTTGCGAATGTTCCCACTTCGAAGTGCATCGACGATTTGTCCGAAGATATCGATGGCACGCAGACGTGCATGCCATTCGCGCTCGCCCCGCACGAGATATTTTTCTGTAACCATTTCGAGCACCGGGCCGACGTTTTGCGCCATCCCGCCATAGATGAGGATCAGGCTCTGCTGCAAAGCGTTGCGAGCGGATGCGGGCAAATCATCATCGGCTAAGAGTGTGTGCTGAGGCAGCAATCGACCGCGACTGATTCCAAACTCCGGATCGCTCTCCTGGGCAAACACTCCTTCGATCCGCTTGATCCCTTGCCAAATCCCTCCCGAGTCTTGCCAGCCTCCACCTGAGCCGCCGAGCCACTCGCCGAGGATGGCCCTCGCTGTGATCAAACGTTGATCGGCAGGAGCGAGCCCACCTTCGAGTTGCGATACTTGTCCTGTCGCTCGCATCAAAGCGGAGATCAAGCAGCCAAGCAAATTGGTCGATACCGCCAGGCGAGATCCTTTGGGGATATCGTTAACCTTGCTGACCAATTCCAATCCGAGTCCTTCTCGCCCGATGACGGTCTTGAGCAATTCGGCCATCGATCTTCGGCAACCTTCCATGGCGGGGGGAACGATACCTGCTGCGATCAGAGCACCCTTCAGAAGACCGAGATAGTCCTTTGCGAAATCGAAGACTTCATCGATTTGTGTCAGTTCGACTTCGGCTCCCAAGTCGGTGCTGACCAATCGCAGAACTGGGCGATCGATGACGCGCAGGTAAGCTTCGACAGGTGGGCGCGTCTCGCGATCTCGGCCGTAGACTCCCAGGTCGATCGACGCGTTGAGGACTTTGGCACCTTCGGGAAAGTCCATACCCAGAAAGAAGATGTCGCTCCATCCTGAATGGGAAAAGTCCATGCGAACACTCGTCCGTTCAAACAGGACAGGATAATCTCCGGTGAGCGAATCGCTTCGGAGGAGCATCGGGTTCAAACGGAGCGGGTGATCATCTGGGTGGGCGATTCGAAACATCCATTGGTTGCCACGGACCGTGCGTACGCTTCGGCGCACTTGATCGGCGAGAGTCTGGATCCCAAGTTGATGATAAGCCCGCGCTAGAGCGCTACTGACAGCCAGAGTCGGGCCATCGCGATGCTGCTCCTCGAGCAACGCATCGATCGCTTCGGAAAACCGTCGCTCGAGGATGTTTCGATAGGCTTCGTAGGGTAATAGACCAGCGGATGATTCGGGAAATACACGAGGAAGCAGATACCGATAGATCGACGCGAGGAGCATATGAGCCCGCACGCGATGATAAAGGTTGTCGGATTGACGCCGAAAGCGATCGAGACCGTCGGCAGCTTCGAGTAGTCCTCGCGCGTCGAGCCCCGAGGCCAGGGACTCGAGTGTGCGATGCCGCTGCGTGTCCTCGGTGGCGAGGATAGTTTCGATCCAGGCATGGGTGCGATCAGCAGGCATTCGGTGTTCCTTGCTTTGGGCCGTTCCTAGCGTTGGGCAGTTCCTAGCGTTGGACGCTGAGCAAATCGACCAATTGAGTCAAGATCCGGTCGCGATCGACCCCGGCCAGTCCGAGCGCGAGCTGCGCACTGAGCAAACCATACTTGACTCCGATGTTGTAACGCTGGCCGTCGATCTCGCACGCGAGATAACGTTGACGACTCGCGAGTTCATTCAGGGCGTCTGCGAGCGGAACTGGCCCCGATCGTCTGGCGACTAAGTGATCGAGGATGTCGAGGACACTACTGGTCAGCACATGCATCCCAAAGAAGCAGAGATAGGTTCCATTGCGGAAACCGGCGATTGTCAACTCTTGCTCTGCCAGTGTAGGGGTTGGTTTTTCCAAGACCCGTTTGACTTCAAAGAGATTGGTTTCCTGGGCCACTCGCAACCCTCCGATCGTGCCGAAGTATGGGAGCATTTGCTCGCGCGTTGGCTGAACGGCCGAGACCGTACACTCATGATTGCTGGCAACCTGAACCAACTGCTGAGCGCACTTCTTGCCGGCCCGACTGAGATAGAGATGGTCACCTACCAAGTGGAGAAAGGGTTGGTCGCGAACATAATTGCGCGCACACAGGATGGCTTGTCCGTAACCGCGTGCTTCAGACTGAACAACGAAGGTCAATCGTTCCACCAACTTGCCAGCCGCTTGTCGAAAGGCATCTTCCGTGCCGGGGCTGAGGACTACAGCGATCGAGTCGATGCCAGCTTCGGCGATCTCCTCGATGATCATTTCCAGGGCAGTTTTTTCGATTCCATCTCGGTCGACTAGTCGCTGCAGCGGCAGAGAGGACTGACCTGGGCCGGCAGCGGTCACAACAGCTTTGGATATTTTCATGATTTACGGCGTTTGTGTTCTTCCATTTCGATCATGTTGCCGACCATGGTTTCCAAGTTCATGCGCACATCCCATCCAGGATAATCCGAACGGAGCTTGCGCAAATCCGAGATATAGCAAATATGGTCGCCGGTCCGGTTCCGGTCGCTGATCGTGTACTGGACGCGGTATTGGCTGATCCTCTCGATGAGCGATATGCACTCGAGAACGGACGCCGAATTATCGCGGCCACCCCCGAGATTGTAGACCGCACCGGGACGCGGGTTGGCGGCAAAGGCCTCGAACGCTCGCACCACATCGGAGCTTTCGATCTGGTCCCGGACCTGTTTCCCTTTGTAGCCGTAAATGGTGTAAGGCTTGTTATGGACAGCTACGTGGACCAAATACGATAAGAAGCCGTGCAGTTCGACTCCGGAGTGACTGGCTCCGGTCAAGCAACCTCCGCGGAATACACCGACCTTCATTCCGAAGTAGCGACCGTACTCTTGAGCCACGATATCAGCAGATGCTTTAGATGCCCCGAAAAGGGAATGAAGCGTTTGATCGATGCGACACGATTCGGATACACCGTGGTAGTCTTCGGGCCTCGCATATTCCCAGCGTGTCTCTTGTTCGACGAGTGGAATCTCGTTCGGTGCGTCGCCGTAAACCTTGTTCGTACTCATGTGACAAAAAACAGCATCGGGAGCGAACTGGCGAGTCGCTTCGAGCATGTGCATAGTCCCCAACGCATTGACTTCGAAATCGAGGATCGGAATTTGGGAGGCTTTGTCGTGGGATGGTTGGGCTGCGCAGTGGATAACGAGATCGGGCTGTGTTTTGGACATCAAGTCGAAGACTCGATCGCGATCGCGGATATCGACTTCATGATGCGTAAAGCGACGCATTTCGGATTGCAGTCGCTCTAGGTTCCAGCGCGTGCTACCTCCGCTTCCGAAGAAGACCTGACGCATGTCGTTGTCGATGCCGATGCAATCGGCACCTGCTTGATCCCAATGACGAACGGCGGCCGAACCGATCAGGCCGCTTGAGCCGGTGACGAGTACTTTCATGAGTTAGCAAACCTGTCAGGTGATAGATGTCGCAGATCGATGGATGGCTTTTCACCACGAAGCACCTCACTGACGAGTTGGCCGGTGATAGGCCCGAGGCTGATGCCCATCATGGCATGCCCTGTTGCAACGGTGAGATTGGCATAGGCTTGCGTGCGGCCGATGAATGGCAGTCCATCGGGAGAAACAGGCCGCAAGCCGCACCAGGGTTGAAGCCCATCGAAGTGTTGCGGCTTGAAGCGGGGCATGTAGCGAGGGATGTTCTTGATGATCCCGGAAACGCGACGCGGATCGATGGCTTGATTCAGTTCGCCGAGCTGCATCGTACCTCCGAATCGGAGCGATTGTCCCATCGGAGTCACCGCCACTTTGGCTTCGACCAGAATCGAGCAAACCGACGGGAGCTCAACGGGGTCCGGAACGGTCAACGAGTAGCCTTTGCCCGGTTGCATCGGCAAACGCAGTTTCAACTCACGCACCAAACCATCGGACCATATTCCGCCACACAGTACGAACTCATCCGCATCGAACTCATGATCCTTGGTGCACACTGCAGCGATACGTCCTCCAGTTTTTTTCCAGCCAGTGACATGTTCGCGATACAGCAGTTTCACCCCCAGGGATTCCAGTCGAGAACGCAATGAGGACATCAATCGCATCGGGTCGAGATGGCAGTCCTTCGGGTAGTAGACACTCCCCGCGACTGAGTACGTTACGTTGGGATCGAGCGAAGCGGTTTCTTCGGGAGTCAAGACTGAGGCAGGGATGCCGAGCGACCGGGCCTTGGTCGCAATGGCTCCCTCTTCCTCCAGTCCATGCTGTGTCGAGCAGAGCATCAATAGTCCGCGTTTGACCAATTGGCTATCGATGCCCTTGTCTTGCCATTGAAGGTAAAGCTCGCGAGAAGCGAGGTTCATGTCTCGAAGGAGTTGCGAGCCAGCTTCGACCTGCTGCACGTGCGTCGCGAGATAGAACCTTAATCCCCATTGCATCAGATCCCAACTGACGCGTGGTTGGATGTAAAACGGCGATTCCGGATCCCTCAACCAGTGTAGTCCTTGCGAGATCACACCCGGTGCGGCGAGCGGAATGAAGTGGCTGGGAACCACCATGCCTGAATTACCCAGCGAGCAGTTGTCGCCGTGTGGTGAGATGCGATCGATTACGGTGACCTCCATGCCTCGCTCCGCAGCGGCCAATGCCGACGAGAGACCGATAATACCACCACCGACAATCAAAACGCGCTGACGCATCGCCTATCCTGGAAAAGGTTTAAGGAAGAAAAGTGTTTACGAAATGTTACCCGACAATCGTAATCGGTGCTCGGCTAGAAAGCTTGCGAAAGTCCCGTTTTCGATCGCGGTTCTGGCCTGCTGCATCAGGCGTTGGTAAAAAGTTAGGTTGTGAATCGAAAGAAGCGTTGGTCCGAGCATTTCGTCCGCCTGGAACAAATGTCGGATGTACGCGCGGCTGTGGCGACATGCCAGACATGGGCAATCGGCCTCGATCGGATTCGGGTCGCGGGCATGGCACTGATTCCGCATCCGGAGAGGACCATTCGCGGTAAAAGCAAGGGCATTGCGACCATTGCGTGTCGGCATCACACAGTCGAACATGTCGACCCCGCGAGCGATTCCCTCCACCAAATCGATCGGTCGACCAACACCCATCAAATATCGGGGCTGATCCACGGGTAATGCAGGGGCCGCGACATCGAGGATGCGGTACATCTCTTCAGGCGGTTCGCCGACGCTCAGCCCACCGATCGCATAGCCGTCGAACCCGATCTCGATCAGTTTCGCTGCGCACTGGCAACGAAGTTCAGGATCGAGTCCTCCCTGGACGATCGCGAATTTGGCCTGGTCGGTTCGAACCGCCGCCTCCTTGCATCGCGCCGCCCATCGAATCGAACGGTCCATCGCATCGCGAAGCGCCTCGATCGAATTGGGGAGCGCGATGACGTGATCCAGGACCATCGCAATGTCGCTGCCCAGTTCCTCTTGAATGCGGATCGAATCCTCGGGACGCAAATGGATCGTGGAGCCATCCAGATGCGATTTGAAAGTCGCCCCATCTTCGGTGACCCGATTCATGTCACCGAGGGAGAAAATCTGAAAGCCGCCGCTGTCGGTCAAGATCGGGCGATCCCATCCCATGAACCGATGCAGTCCGCCTAGTTCCGCAATCAGATCGCTACCCGGCCGAAGGGCAAGGTGATAGGTATTGCCCAGCAGGATCTCGGCTCCGGTCGCAACGACCTGATCGATCGACAGGCCCTTGACGGTCCCTTGCGTTCCGACCGGCATGAAGGCCGGGGTTTGCACGATTCCATGCGGTAGATGAAGTTGCCCTCGACGCGCGGCCGTGGATAGATCGCACTTCAAGAGTTCGAAGGGGAACGAGGAAGATCTTGTCATGGCGGGATTTTAAGGGAGTTCCGTCGTTCGCCAACCTCGCTTTTCGCAACTCCTTGGCAATCTGCTACGATATTGCAAATTCCGATTGCTTAATATTCCTGAAGAAAGATGCTCATGTTTCGATCACTAAACGCGCCTGCGTTGGCATTCATAGCTTTGTGCTGGGCGATGGTGGGTTGCGATGCCCCCAACGCCAAGAAGGCGGAAACGGCTGTTGCGAAAAATACAGCCTCGCAGAACAAGACCGATGCTCCGAAAGCGACCAAAGTCGCTCTGCTACTCAATTGGTATCCCGAAGCGGAGCATGGCGGGTTCTATGCCGCTCAGGTTCACGGCATCTATGAAAAGTACGGATTGGATGTAGATATTCAACCCGGAGGGAAGAACACCGTCGTTCCGCAAAGTTTAACGTTGAGACGCGTGCAGTTCGGAGTTGCTAATGCGGACGACGTGCTAGTCGCAAGAAATCAAGATGTACCGCTGGTGGCTCTCATGGCCCCGATCCAGGATGGGCCACGTTGTATCATGGTCCGCGCTGACTCCGGCATCACATCCTTTGAACAGCTGAAAAATGTCACGCTGCAGATCGATTCGACCCGTCCCTACATTCCGTTTCTCAAGAGCAAAGGGTTACTCGATGACTCGGTCAAGCTCGCGCCGTACTTCGGATCCGTTGCTCAGCTAGTCGCCGGTCCAGGATACGCCGCCCAAGGCTACAACTTCAGCGAGCCGTTCATGGCCCGGCAACAGGGTGTGGAAGTCAATCAATTGATGATGTCGGATATCGGGTACAACCCGTATGCGAGCCTGCTTGTCGCCACGTCCGATTATGTCGATGGGAATGCAGATGTTTGCAAACGGATGGTTCAAGCTTCGAAGGAAGGTTGGGTGAAATATCTCTCGGATCCTGTTCAGACCAATGAAGTGATCTTGAAGGCGAACAAGCAAGGGCTCGAAAAGCCGGCCTTGGAATTCGGTGTGGAAGCACTCAAACCTCTATGCATGAAAGATGGCGATGAAAGTCGTGTCGGTCAGATGAGCCGTGATCGTTGGACTCAATTGGCCGATACGCTGGTCGAGTTGAAGCTGATCGATCGAGCCAAGGTCAACGTCGACGCATCCTTCCGAGCCGACCTTCTCGAACCATCGGGAAAGTGACAGCGTCCGCAAAAAGGTGGCAGTTACTCACGATGCGGTGATCCCACACCCGTCGCAAAGCCTCAGGGCGTGCCACCCTGCACGCAAAGCCTCAGGGCGTGCCACCCTGCATCTGAGCAGCGCTCCACGTGGACAAGCCACGCGGTGGTGGCGTTGAGTAGGGACCTCTGGTTCTGGTTTCGATCAGGGCTCTATGCGGACAAGGCTCTATGCGGAGGAGCCGCATGGTGGCCTTCGCACACTTCGGTGCAGCTAATTGTTAATATTTATTGCTCGGCTTCGCGAGATCAGCGTCCTATGAGCGTTCATCAGGGGTTCCATCACACCATCTCACAAAAAAATCTTTTTGCCCAAATATTTATTGCCCTCCATCTTTCGCCAAACCGACCGCGCGGGCTCTCGGTTTGGAACTGTGGCCAACATTGCAGTGCGCCTTGCACTTCCACCCGGACGCTTGCGCATCTCGGCTAACATTTGGACGAGACGACGATCGTGCCACTATCTTCGTTTCGATCGGGATACGGGTCAATCGAGTTCGCGTCCAGGTGGTGAACGGTAGTTGCGATCCTAGCGTCGAAGCAGGATTTATCGGGCCCAGATCGTTGTGATCTTCCAGCCGAATCGCCGCAGATGGGGAACGACTGCGTCATCGATCGCCCGCTTCTCATCCGTATTCAATAGCCAGTGGGTTCGAGACGCTGCAACCACCAAGCCCGCGCAGACCAAAGCCGCTGGAAGAGCGCCCAAGATCAAGGCGACAGGCGCAGCGGCAAATGTGCACGTGGGCGCGTCGATCGCGACCCCCAAATACCTCAAGCTGAAAATCGCTAAACCCACAAGCAAGCTGCATGCTGCGACATTCGCATTCATCGCACCATGCAAACCCATTGAAGGGGTCCAACAGATGCATAATACGATGTCGGCCAGCAACGCTATAGCCGTGAGGACTCCCAACAGTCGCCCACGCTCCGCACACCAAAAATAGTTGCTTAGAAACAGAGTGACCGACATCCAGCAACAGACCGTCAATGCCTTTGGCAATATCGATAGACCATCCGCATAACGACCTTGCAAAAGCCATCCGAACAAAAATGGCGAAGCGACGAGAGCTCCCAGCGACATGAACAAGAAGAAACAGCTCGCAAACTTGACCGAGGTCCTCAACGAGGCTGCCACGCGATCGAAACGTCCACGCTCCCAGTCGGCAACCAAATAAGGAAGTACGATTCCAGCGAGCATGACTGCAAGATTCGATAGCAGAGTTGGAATCAATTTGCCGCTATGCAGTTGACCTACCAAAGCATGCACATCTTGCCCATGAATCTCGACCGACGAGAAGTGCAGCAGCGAATAGCGATCCACGAGATCGAACGAGTTCCAGAGCAAGTTCATGGTCCAAACGCTGGCCGCAAACGGAAGTACTCGCTGGGCAATCTCTGTCCAAGCGATGACCTGTTGGCCCTCCTTACGCCACTGATCCGAATGAAGCAAGACCTTAATCGATGGTATTATTCCCATCACGGCAGCACCAGCGAACGCAATCACCAACACTCGCCAGTCTCGAAACCAAACTAGGCCAAAGAGACTGAGGCAAGTGAATGCAATCGAATTGATTGCGTGCATGGTGGATACCGTCTTGGGCAACCTCAGACCGCTCACCAGTTCCGTCATCGCATTGAACGATATGATGCACCCGAGTGCCAATACGACCATGAACATGTCGAGACGGGAATGGGACTCACCGAAAATGATGTTGCTGCTCGCACCGTAACACAAGACCAGCGATGATCCGATCGCCAAGTAACCCGCGAGAGCGATCACCATGCTCATCAGGAGAAAGCGAGCCAGTTGGCCGCGACCTCGATAGGCTTCCACGAACCGTCCAAAAGTGCCCGGCAAACCGAGAACCGCTAGTGGTGCTGCCAAGCAAAAGAAACTGCTCGCTAGCCCCCAGATTCCTAGTTGAGCTTCCGTCAGGAAATAGCAGACCGCCAAATTACGCGCAAAACCGATCCCCCTCTGCAGGACATTGATCACCAGCATCCAGGACATCCCCGATGCGAGACTGTCTGTGGTCTGCGGGCTGTCGAACGAGGACTCCACGGTGGTTGCGGGAACCGTAGTTGTTGCGGCGATGCTCACGAATTAGTAACGAACCGGTGGGGAAAGTTGGGAGCCGGCCCGTGTGTGAAGACAACACGGGCAAGGAGACAACAGGGGTACGAAGACAACTTGTCTCCCGGGTAATATCGCTGCCCGATTCGATTTCCCGGTACTCGTAAGATTGCCTCGAATACCTATGGCGGAGATGCTTTTTCAGCAAGTTATAACGATTGTAGCGGCAGTTAGGCGACCGCTCGCATCCGATGGCTGTCCATCAGAGCCAGCGGGTGAGCCAACGGTTGCTCGTCCGTCACGACCACCTGCACCGCCAATCGCTCGGTTGCATTGAGAATGATGGGGCTCTTCAAGTTCGTCGTCAGATTATCGCCCGAGCGACTGATCACCGACAAGACGAAGATTCTGTCCCGGTTGTGGATTTGGAGCATTCCAAGATCTCTGCGGTGCACATGCAGTTTGTAACTGGGGAGGAACCTCCGGGGACTGATCACCGGTAAGGCCACATCGGATAGTGCAACCGACTGAAGCCAGGCTACTTCCTCGTTCTCCTCATTCGCTAGCAATACCCAGTGGCGACACGATTCATAGCCGATCAAGCCTTGAGGCATGAAGAGCATGTCGGAATAGTGAACGTCGAGGGTTCCAAATCGCGAAGATTGGATTTGCATAATAGCACCTAGGACAATGGAAAACTCCACACCATTTCCTTTATTCGGCAGAACCGGATGAAAGGTCTGAGGGAACCTGGACAAATTTGACGGTTTTGCTCACTCGTGAAGAATTAGGATTGCGCTAGGCAGTGACGATTTGCCATCGAGATGCCGCTGACGATGGCTCCCACGATTCCCACAAATCCCTGATCGGTTCCACACAGAAACAGATTCTCAAGATGAGTCGTCCCGTCGAGTCGCTTCTCCGGAGCCCCGTAAACCGCTCCGTTGTCGTGGGATGTGAAGCGACGAATGGTTTTTGGCGTAAAGATGTCGGTATCGATTACATGGCGTCGGAAGTCAGGCATGAATCGGACCGCTGCGGAAACGGACTGATCGTACCAGCTCAGTTTCTGACGATGGTATTCCCCTTCTTCCAATGCACCCCATCGGTCTGGATCGGCGATCGTCGTCAATCGAACGAAGCCTCCGTCGAGTTCACCATCTTCGCTAGCATATTCATAATTATTGGGGGAGCAGATCACGCCGGTTCGGACATCGCATAGCTTATCTCGGCAGCGTTCCCAGTGGAATGTTTCGCTGTCATTGAAGAAGACGATGGTCTTGTCGAAGCCAAAGGATTGGGGTTGGCAATCGAGCACGGAAATTGACTCGATGAATGACATCTGGCCGGCGTTGACCGGTTTCTCTTCGGAGAGGGAGTCGCACATCCGCATTGTTTCGACGACACCAGCGCTTGATAGGATCCGTTTGGCGAAGAGTTTATCACCGTTTTCTAGTTCGACTGCGGCGATGCGATGGTCGTCGACATGGAGTTTGGCAACGCCGCTTCGCAGTTTCAATTGACCGCCGAGCTCGCGAAATCGCCGGACGAGATTCTTCAGGATAAGTCGAACCCCTTTGTAGGGGCGGGCGAATCCTTCCAAGAAGATACTCCGAAACATGATGCAGAACTGCCCCCAGTCCATATCGTGTTCTCTCGCGTTGCCATACCACATCAGCGGGCACAGGAGCATCTCGATGAGTAGCGGATCGGAAAGGGTTTCATTGAGGATTGCACGTGTCGAGCGTTCAAAGTCCTCTTGTTTCAGATCGTCGTAATCGACGAGACGTTCGAGCAATCGGTTAAACGCATCGCGCTGGTGTGGGAACTTGCTGGCGATTTCGCTTTGCAGCAATCGAATATCGTTGTTGAATTGGAGGTCGACACCCGGGAATGCGATGCTGGATCCTCGCTGGGGTGCCAGATGAAAATCATCCCAACGGAAGCGAAGTTGTTTCAGCAATCGCGCCAGGGGACCTTTCTTCGCGCCACGTTGGGTAAAGTTGGTCATCGCATGAAGTCCAACATCGTAATCGCGGCCGTTCATGCGGTAGAAGGAGTTCAGTCCGCCGATCGTCCAATGCTTTTCGAGGATGCAGACACGTTGGTCATACATGGCGAGTCGGATACCGGCGGCTAGTCCGCTCATGCCAGCACCGATGATGATGGTGTCGTACTCAGTTTCCGTTGATGGAGAAGGGGTGTCAGTCACAGGATGTCCTAGTGAGTCGCTATTTTGTGACAGCTTGCAAGACGACACCATCGAAGCGTGCGATGCCCTCGGCACCAAAGAGTCCGATCGACACGATCGCTTCGCGTGCATGGGGTGGGACCGGAAAGATTTTCTCTTCGTATCGCCAATTGCGAGTTCCCTTAAAGCCGCCAACGTAGTTATAGCCGATGCGATTTCGGTCGGCATCGAAATACTGGATCGCGATCGAAGGAGACTTTTCCTTGTTTCTTCCTACTTTGACATCTTTGAGCGAGATGTATGCTCCGAGTTTGATCTTCTTGACGGAGCGACCGTCGATGGGAATACCCTGCAAAAGCATGCTGGGAAGATTGGGATCATTGCTTTCAAATTGGACGACATTTTTGCCGTCTGGAGCATCCTCATCTTCGATCTGAACGCATCCGAATTGGTAATACCAACCGGGGATGTGAAAGTTGCGGATGAGGGGCTCTTCGAAGCTGGTGTTGAACAGTACCGGGTTGGAGCCATCGGGCTTATCGGGCCGCGACTGCTCGGCGTTTCCGGTCATCGGCACGAATAATGTCGGAGTTAAGGCCTCCTTCTCGAGCTTGCCATCCTTCTTGCGCATTAAGTAGAGCATTTGTTGGTAGCGTTCCCCGACGGGAATGACCATCAAGCCACCTTCTTTGAGTTGCTCCTGGAGCGGGACGGGGACATCGGAGGGGGAGCATGTGACGATGATCTTGTCGAAGGGAGCGTGTTCTTTCCAACCCTGGAAACCATCCCCGAGTTTGCAATGCACGTTGGTATAGACGCCTAGTTGTTCGAAAAGCTCAATGGTGCGTTGGCCGAGATCTTCCTTGATTTCGATCGTGTAAACATCTTTTACCAAGGGGCTCAAAATCGCAGCTTGATAACCGCTACCGGTCCCGATTTCGAGAACGACATCGGTGGGCTTAGGTTGTAGAGCTTCGGTCATCAAAGCAACGATGTAGGGGCTGCTGATCGTCTGCTGGTCGCCAATAGGAATCGCAATATCAAGGTAGGCCTTCGAGACATACTCAGGCGGTACGAACTCGTGGCGAGGCGTTGTGCCAACAGAGCGCAGTACCCCTTGGTCCTTGATACCTCCGGGAATCAGAACATTCCGGACCAAGCGTTCGCGTTCAACTGCGTAAGGATCGACGTTGTTTCTCTGAGCAAGTATTGGCGATGTGTTCGCGAGCAACAGACTCGCTATTCCCGTGACAAACGCGACCCAGGAATAAATCCACGAGTGGCCATATCGCATAGAGACCTCAGTCCATGCTGACACGCTCGACGTATTCGCCCGTCCGCGTATCGATCTTGATGACGTTTCCTTCCTTGATGAAACCAGGGACTTGGAATTCCCCACCGGTTTCCACCTTTGCAGGCTTGGTAACGCTCGTGGCGGTATCGCCGCGAACGCCTGGCTCGGTCTCCAGCACTTTGAGAGTAACGTGCGAAGGAGGAGAAATCGTGATCGGATTGCCGTTGAACAGCACCATTGCCACGGGCATTCCTTCCTTGAGGTACTTCCAGTTCTCATCGACCTGGTCGGACGACAATTCGTATTGCTCGAACGACTTGGTGTCCATGAAGACAAAGGTGCCAGCTTGATTGTAGAGAAACTGGGTGTCCAATTCCTCGACATCGGCTACTTCCAATTCGTCGCCACCCTTAAGGGTTCGATCCAGTACCGTATTTCGGATCAGGTTCTTCAGTTTGCATTTGTACAGAGCGTTTCCTTTACCCGGCTTGACGAAGTTTACTTCGTTGAGGAGGTATGGTTCGCCGTCAATCTGAACTTTAAGACCCTTTCGGAGGTCGCTGGTTTTGTACGTTGCCACGGTATCTTTGGTGAGAATTAAGGGAAAAGATCAGTCAGTTAGCGTCAGTGTAGGGGAATTTGCGGAAATTGTCTTGCCCCCTTCGAGCATCCTGTTTTGGTTGTTGGTTGCCCGCGGGATGGGTTAGAATGGTTTGAGTGGCGCTCCGAAGACCGCCTCCATCGCCTCCGCGAGATTCTTTAGGTGAAATGAGTACCGATCGCGTCGTTCAACCGATGGTCGCTTGTCTAGGATACCCTGTCGCCGGGGATCCGACCCAGTTCGTCATGTCGCGAATCGCGCGGGAGGCATGCCTGGATTGGCGGTTTTTTACTTCCCAAGTCGAACCGGAGCAGTTCGAAACGGCCTTTCGAGGCGTTCAAGCTTTGGGGTTGTCGGGCTTGTCGATTTTGGAGCCGTTCCAACAACCGGCCGTCTCGCTTCTGAAATCTCTTTCCAACCAGGCATCTCTCCTTGGGCGGGTGAGTGTGGCTCGCCGCGAGGAAGATGGTTGGGTGGGGGATCATACCCAAGGTTCTGCCTTGATGCAGTTGCTCCGCGCACGGCTCGGTGGCCACAGCCTTCGGGAAGATGGCACCATGAGCCCTCAATCGATTTTGGTGCGTGGGTCGCGGCTGGCCGCCGAGATGCTCGAGGGCCTCACGACAACGCTCGAGGGAGACTTCCGCGTGCTCTCGTTCAAAAATGGAGATCCCGATCCCGACCCGTCCGCATCCAAGTCAACGGCGGACGATTCCACAGCCAGCACAGTTCAGACGGTTGGATACGACGAACTCGCCTCGCTCGAGCGTCCCGTGCGAGTCCTTTTGTTCGACGGAGCTTCGATGGCTCAGCAACCGGGTAAAGCCAAGAGCCTGACCAAGTGGTTGCAACAAATCGCGTGGGCAACGTCCCCTGTAGTCGTCTGTACTCATGGTCGTCAACAACTCGATGAAGGAGCCTTGGAATGGCTCAAGGGACGCGATGTGCCAATAGTCGAAGAACTGGAACTGATGGCCTACCGCGCTGCGGTCGATTTTCATTTTTGGACCGAGTACGAACCGAGCATCGAATTGATTCGAGAGTCACTCGAGGAGTATCTGCAATGGTGAGTCGTCGCGATTTCTTGATGCGATCCGCAAGCGGCTTCGGTGCAGTCGCACTGATGGCGTTGCTCGCTGAGCAGGAACGTCGTAACGCTTGTGCTGCAGATCAACTTCCTCAACCCCACTTCCAAGGTACGGCCAAGAGCGTCATCTTCCTCTACATGGACGGTGGTGTATCGCAGGTCGACACATTGGATCCCAAACCTCTACTGACCAAGTATCACGGCCGCAGTCCCGGCGAGTTCTTCGAGGTGGCCCCTACGCAGTTCAACAACGTGGGAACGGTCATGGGATCACCGTGGGAATTCTCCAAACATGGGGAGAGCGGCATCGAGATCAGCAGTTTGTTCCCCATGATTGCGGGGCATGCCGATAAGCTGGCCGTGGTTCGCTCGATGACTTCGAAGTTTCCGGAGCACACGTCCGCCAATTACTTTTTGCACACCGGTCATGCATTGCAGGGTCGTCCGAGCATGGGTGCGTGGGTTACCTATGGTTTGGGAAGCGAATGCCAGGATCTTCCCGGCTTTATCGTCCTCAATGGAGGTTTGATTCCTCCTGGAGGCCTGGACTGTTTTGGAAATGGTTTCCTCGCCGCAACCTATCAGGGATCGGTCCTCAAGCCCAAGCAAGAGAGCCTCGCGAACGTGAAGCCGCTTGAGCCATCGCTCGATCTGCAGCGTCGCAAGCTCGATTTTTTGCGAAACCTCGATCGCGAAACGCTCGATACCTATGGTCAGCAAGACGCAGTCGAGTCAGCCATCGCAAACTATGAACTCGCCTTTCGCATGCAGTCGGCGGTCCCCAAAGTCTGCGATCTCTCGCAAGAAACCGAAGCGACTCGCAAGATGTACGGCCTCGATCATGCGTATGAGCCCACGCGAATCTTCGCCCAAGAGTGCTTGATGGCTCGCAGGTTGGTGGAAAGCGGAGTCCGTTTCATCGAACTGACCTGCCCAAGCGTTGGCCACGATCGTTGGGATCAGCACAGCAACATCAAAGAAGGACACAGCAAGAATGCCTTGGCAGTCGATCAACCCATTGCTGCCTTGCTCCAGGATCTGCAGCAACGCGGATTGCTCGATTCAACTCTGGTGGTCTGGTCGGGAGAGTTCGGACGCACCCCCTTCGCACAAGGATCCGATGGTCGCGATCACAATCCCTTCGCCTTCTCGATCTGGATGGCCGGCGGAGGCATTAAGGGGGGGACTGTTCATGGCGCGACCGACGAATGGGGGTATCGGGCCGTCGAAAACAAGTGCGAGATCCACGATCTGCACGCCACGATGCTCCACTGCCTCGGCTTGGATCACACCCGCTCCACGTTCCGATTCGGAGGTCGCGACATGCGATTGACCGATGTTCACGGCCACGTGATCCACGAGATCCTATCCTAACCCTAAGCGTGAGCGAGGGCCCCACGAGGGTAGGCATCGCAAGCGGACTAGGAATTCATGTATAATACGATCCGTGTCCTATCAGATTCCCGACGAAATCTTAGTCCCTTTCCATCAAGCTAGACCTTTCCTGGACCTCATCATGAAACCCTCCAATCATACAGCTTACGCGCTGCGAACTGCCTGGTCAGTTGTCGCTCTGGCCGTCTTTGCCTTCGTAACCATCGGGGCAGGGGAGGGAAGGGGGGAGGATTGGCCGCAATGGATGGGGCCTAATCGAGACAATCAATGGAAGCCCGCATCCATTCCCACCAAGTTTCCCGAGGGAGGGCTTCAAGCGAAGTGGGCTGCTCCTATAGGGGGAGGTTACGCTGGTCCAGCTGTGGTCGGCAATCGCGTTTATGTGACTGATTTGATCACCCAAGCGGATGCCAAAGTTGATAACTTTGGACGCAAGTCCTTCGATGGGACCGAGCGAGTTCTCTGCATCGACGACAGCAACGGCAAACTGCTCTGGAAACATGAGTACCCGGTTCGCTACGCCATTTCGTATCCTGCAGGTCCTCGCTGCACACCGATTGTTGATGGTCCGCGAGTCTACACGTTGGGTGCCGAGGGAGATTTGTTCTGTTTCGAACGAGAAACCGGCAAGATCCTATGGTCCAAACAACTTAAGGAGGTCTACAAGACTAACTCAGCCCTTTGGGGATATGCTGCCCATCCGCTGATCGATGGCGAGAACCTCATCACCCTAGCTGGCGGCAACGGTTCGCAGACGGTCTGTCTCAACAAGACCACCGGCGAGGAAGTCTGGAGATTCGGAACCGCGAGCGAACAAGGCTATTCCCCTCCCACCATCATCGAAGCCGCAGGTGTTCGTCAATTAATTCTCGTCAATCCCGATGCAGTAAATTCCGTTGATCCCTCAAATGGCAAACTTTATTGGACCGTTCCTTATCAAGCCGACAACGGCTCGATCATCATGAGCCCCGTGAGGTCCGGCAACTACTTGTATGTCGGAGGATATTCGAACAAAAGTCTGATGCTCGAACTGGATGCGAAGAGCCCAGGTGCTAATCCGCTTTGGCGCAACGCAGCCAAGAAAGGGATGTCTCCGGTCAACGTGCAGCCGATGGTGATCGGCGATGTCATGTACGGTTGCGATCAGAGTGGCGAAATGATGGCCGTGAAGTTACCGAGCGGCGACCGCTTGTGGGAGACCAGCAAGCCTGTCAGCAAGCGGCCGCAAGGGAGCGGAACCGCGTTCGTGGTTCGTAGCAACGAGTTGTTTTTCTTGTTCAATGAGAGTGGGGAACTTGTGATCGCGAAGATGAATCCTCAAGGTTACGAAGAACTGGCTCGAACCAAGATCATTGAGCCCACCAACAACGCATTTGGACGCGAAGTCGTGTGGTGCGCGCCCGCCTTCGCAAACGGTTCAATTTACGTCCGCAACGATGAGAAACTGATCCGCGTCCCGCTATCACAGTAACCCAATGCAGAGCAGTTGTCCTCAACTGCCCCCGCTCAGCGTTACCAACTGGAAAGCCTTACAATCTATTTTGCCGTGCCAACGAGTCCTTGATTTGATACCGTGCGGCGAGACCGTATTCTCAACAAAATGAGAAACGCAGCGCGGGAACAGCAGAGGACTGCTGTTCTACACTGGCAATGTAGAGCCGTTGTCCTCAACTGCTCTTGCGAGGCGCAACGTTTCATTCCCTTCAACTACAGCAAACCATCGAGACTACCTATGACAACACCTAACAAATCCTCGGAAATGACGCGACGATCCTTTGGCCTGGGAGCGATCGGTACAACGGCTTCGGCGGCAGTACTTACTGGCACGATGACCGGGGCAGGGCAGGGGGCTACGGCGGCAGAGGCCGCAGTAACGCCAACTCCAAATAAAGGTCGCCTCAACCAATCCCTTTGCAAGTGGTGTTACGACCGCAATCTATCGCTCGATGATCTCTGTGTCATCGCGAAAGAACTCGGCATGGTCGGAATCGATCTGCTGACTCCCAAAGATTTTGAAACAGTAAAAAAGCATGGCTTGGTCTGCACGATGGTTTCGTCGCACCCGCTCACGGATGGATTGTGCGATCCCAAGTACTGGGACAAATCCCTTGCAGTCCTGAACGAAACGATCGAAGCAACTTCCGCTGCCGGTTTCCGCAATGTCATCACCTTTTCAGGCAATGCTCGCGGTATCGATCGCAAGACTGGAATGAAGAACTGCGCGGAGGCCCTCAAAAAGATCGTGCCGGTGGCGGAGAAGAAGAATGTGATCCTCAACATGGAACTGCTCAATAGCCGCGTTGATCATGGCGACTACATGTGCGACTTGTCGGCGTGGGGTGTCGAGTTGTGCAAAGAGGTTGGCAGCGATCATTTCAAGCTGCTGTTCGATATCTACCACATGCAGATCATGGAAGGAGATATCATTCGAACGATCCAGAGGGATCACAAATACTTTGGTCATTACCATACCGGCGGCAATCCCGGCCGGCATGAGATCGATGACACTCAGGAGTTGTATTACCCCGCAGTCGCGAAAGCGATCGCGGATACTGGGTACGACGGTTACTTCGCGCACGAGTTCATCCCGGTTCAGGATGTCAAAGTCGGCTTGGCAGAAGCCGTCAAACGCTGCACCGTGTAGATAGACACGATGCAGATAGACACGTCCGGTCCGTGAGCTTGATGATCAATCCACTGCGTGGAGCCAAAACGCGGACGCTTGCCATGGAGCGTGATCGAGGAACAATCCCTTCCCAGTTAAATCGTCTCCATGCCAGTCGTAGCAGGCTTCGCGAAGTTGGTCTTGCAGTTGCCACTGAGATCCTGAGAGATGCGCGAAGGGAAGTCGAACATGGCATTGGCTTTGATGCGGGGAATAGTTCACAGCAACAACCAGCGATTCCGCTTGCTTGCGTTGCCAAAGGAAAACCAAGAACGATTCGTGTGTTCCGTTTCCTTCCCAACCCGGTGTGCAGTCTAGCAGTTGCCATCGCCCATTTCGAACTGCTGGCATACGCAACACCGTCATCAGCTTTTCGTAAAAGGATCGAATCGCTGGATCGATCGGTTCGATTGGCCCGCGAATGAGGTGAGGTGAAATTCTTTTTTTTCGGCCTTCGAATTGGCCTTGGTGGAAAAAGCGAAGTCCAGGCGTGAGGAAAGTTACTGCGGCAGCGGCTTGGTATTGTTCAGGGGGGAATATCTTTGCCGCCCGCGGTTCGTCGTGGTTTTCCAAGAAGCGGGCGAGCTTGTCTTGATAATCCGGAGCCGCGCATAGATGAGCTCGCAACGGGCCAACGTGTCCGTCCCGCAATCGGTCATAAAGTCGTTTGTCGTACGTATAGTTGAATCCCTGTTGTTGGAGCGTCCACTCCAGATCCCAATACACTTCCGCCATGAACATGAAGTCTTGGAAGCGCTCTCGTACCGCAGTCGTTGCCTTCGGCCAGAACAACGGCGCCCGACGGCCCCATGTGCGTTCAAAAACATCTGGTAGAACTAACATAGCCATATCGCAACGTACGCCATCGCATTGCTTGGCGATACGCATCAACTCTGCGATCATCGCCTCTTGCAACTTTGGGTTGGAATAATCGAGTTGCAGCGTATCAGGCCAGCCTGAGAAATACGGATCGCGGCCATAGGCGAGTATCCGGTCGCCTCCCCGGCTTTTGACCCGTGTGTAGTTATGCGGCGCACTGGTCAGGTCGTTTTCGGTTCCTTGGATGAAATGCTCGATGTGATCCTCGACCCAAGGATGCCCGAGCCCCATGTGATTAGGTACGAAATCGAGCATCAGCTTTAGGCCTCGCCCAAGCAATCGCTCTCTCAATCGAGCAAGCGCCGCATCCCCGCCAAGATTTGGATGAACCGTGTAGGAAGTGATCGCGAAACCTGAGCCAGCGATATCCTCCTCCCGTAAATCTGGGAGGGTCTCCTCAAACTCATGACGCCATTCACGATGGCTTCGGGATACCAGCCGTGCATCTGGGCCTGTTTGCCAGACGCTAAGCAACCAGATCCAATCGAACCCCATCTCGGAAATCTGATCGAGTTCCGAGTCGGGAATGTCATCTAGGGTAGCGGGCTTGCCAAGTGCACGGGACAGTTCCGTCAGCCACACGCGGGTATTGATTTGGTATAGGGACGGATAACGAGTTTCAGACATCTTGCTCTCGCTCAAATGATCTCTAACGGCGACGTGTTTCGACATTTTGAAACTGAGTTCAGCTTAATTGCAGGAAAACAAACGAATAGTATCGCGTCAATGAAAACACAACTGAGTTGCTCTTGACCCCAGCTTTGCGCAGCTTCTATACCTTTCCCAAATCATGAAACTCGCGATCATGCTTCCGAACTGGGTGGGGGATGCCTGCATGGCAACGCCCACGTTGCGCGCTCTGCGTGAAGGTGTGCAGGAGTTTGACGAAGTCTGCTGGGTGGGGCGCCCCGCGCCGCTGATGGTCCTCGAGGGTTTGCCCTGGGCTGATTCACGCTTGATGTACAAACCACGCGCTCGCGGGGGCGATTTGCTATCAAGGCGAGGACTGGTCCGCGAGTTGAGACGCAGACAATTCGACGCTGTCGTTTTGTTCACCAACAGCCTTTCGAGCGCCGCGATCGCATGGCTCAGCGGAATCCCGCGCCGAATCGGTTTTGCTCGAGATGGACGCTCCTGGCTACTGACCGATCGCATTCCAGTTATCGATGACCATCACAATGCACACACCGATCCGTGCATCGATACCTATCTGCGGCTCGCATCGTACCTGGGATGCGATGTTTCAGATCGGCGGATGGAGTTGGCTGTCACGGAAGAAGATCGAAACCGGACCGATGAGCTCTGGAGGCAAGTTGGTTTCCAAGACGATCGATTCACGGTGGTCATGAATACCGGGGCAGCAATCGCCGACACGAAACGCTGGCCAGTCGAGCATGCGGCGGCCACAGCTCGTGTGTTGAGTCGACAATACGGCGCACAAGTCTTGATCCATTGCGGGCCTGCAGAGCGAGCAATCGCCGATGAGGTGCAGGCAAGGGCAGGGGAGCCGCGAGTTCGAAGCATGGGATGTATCCCCTCGCTACCCTTGGGGTTGAGCAAGGGAGCAATTCAGAGATCGGACCTGGTTATCTCAACCGACAGCGGACCGCGGCATATGGCCGTGGCCTTTGGAAAGCCGATCGTGACTCTGTTCGGCTCGGTTTCAGCTGCCTTGACAACAACTTACAACCGTCCGGAAACGATTCTGTCGTTGGGTTTGGCATGCCAGCCGTGCGGCAAGTACCAATGCCCTCTGAAGCATGCCCGCTGCATGAAGGATCTGGACAGCCAACGCGTTCTCAACGCTGCCGTGAAAATTATCGAAGACTCACCTGGGTTGTTGCGCCGGGCAAGCTGATACACCAGCCAGCTCTTGCTATACTGTGACGTCCACTTGGGGTTGTCCACTTGGGGTTGTCCACTTGGGACACTCCTAGCGACAATCGTAACCTTCAATGCAAGTAAGCCATGCGCGATCCTCAACTCGACCTGACCCGTTTCGTCCGCGACATCCCCGATTTTCCTAAGCCCGGGATTCTGTTCCGCGATATTACACCCTTGCTTGGAAATCCGAGTGCCTTTCGCGAAACGATCGCGCGCATGGCCGACTTGGTGCGGGACTTGAAAGTCGATGCACTGGTGGCTGCCGAAGCTCGAGGTTTCATCTTCGCAGCACCTCTAGCCATCGAGTTGGGTGCTGCATTCATTCCGGTTCGCAAACCGGGGAAACTGCCGTACGACAAACACTCTTTCTCCTACGATCTCGAGTACGGCAGCGACACGCTCGAGATGCACAAAGACGCCCTGCAACCCGGAGAGCGAGTTCTGCTCGTTGATGACTTGCTGGCGACCGGCGGAACTGTCGAAGCCTGTTGCCGATTGCTCGAGAATTATCAGGCTCAAGTGGTCGGATGTTTGTTCTGTATCGAACTGGCTGCGTTGGGAGGACGCCAGCGGCTCGCTCCGCATCGCGTTGAGGCTCTTCTCAAATATTGATGGCAGCACTAGTGGGTATGGTCGCGACGTGAGGGGGAATCGCTGGATTGCTCTCGTTGCAGCGGCCCTGATCGCAACCTACACAGGTTGCATGCTCTTGGTTCCCGCTCTGCCGATCGCAAGTCCCGGCGGAGAAGTATCTCGCATCTCGCGAGCGGAATTTTGGATGATCCTGGTGGCATCGTTCGAGACGATCTGGAACCAGTGGACGTCGGGGCAACCTCCAACAATCAGTGATCGATTTCCGAAGATAGCATGCGCCATAGCGTGGCTGGCATTGAGCGCGGTGCTCGGTTGGCCGATCGTGCGAGGAGATAGGCTGACCAATAAGGTGAATCGACTCAGTGCCCTGGCATGGAGTATTGCGATAGGTTCATCGATCGCATCGTTGTGCGTGGCAGGTAATGGGATGACCTTCGGCCCGCAATCCCGTCTCGGTTTGATCGGTTGGTTGTCAGGCATAGGGCTCGCCCTGCATCTCTGTTTCAGACGGTTTGCGATTACTCATGAAGCAACCGACACGGAAACATACGACCCTTCCTTGAATGACTCTTGGGCACGACGACTGATGGGATTAACTTCGTTGGGAATCGTTTGGTTGTTGGTATTGACCGTCCTGGGGGCATGTTTGCCAACCTATGATGCGGACGTCCGCGAGCATCGCATCATGGCGACACGCATCATCTACCTCGAGAATCAACTAACGCGTATCGATCACCAACGGGAAGCGAATGTACCTCAGGGGACGATGATGCCGGGGTTGTTTTGGATGAATATGTTTGTCGGTAGACCACCGGATCCGTTGAATGAAGAGGCTGTACAGGGAATGGTGGACTCGGCTTTGGTTTGCCAGATCGTGCAAGGAATCTATTGGTGTATCGCAATCTGGATATTGATCGGATCATTAGCTCGATCGTATGGAACCTTTGCAGCTGTTCTTTCGGGTTTCGCGATAGCTTCTCTCCCTGGTTTTTTTGAATTGGTCCGTCTCGGGGGCGGGGCAGGGGAGGGGGGGATGGTTTTGGTCGCTGCAGCGTCGCTACTGCTGTTGCAATATCGCGTTCATGAGATTCCATGCGGAAGCCTAGTATGCATCGCTGCTGGGGCGGCCGGGCTAGGTTGGGTCATGTTCTTGTTAGTGACCGTACCTGTCGCGATTCGATTGACTACCATACCCAGCCTTGGTCTACTTCGGCGCACCTGCTTGTTAATTTTTTCCGCAGCGGTCGCAATGTTTTGGGGTGGTGCGGTTGTTGGGCAATTTGTAGACGCTGGATTGTTCCGGGGTAGGGCAGTGGGGGAGGAGCAAGCGTTCCTATCCCAGTACTTGCCCTTCTTTTTCTCGCCGTGGAGCGGGGTAGGGGAGGGTGCTTGGGACGCTTTTATGCGCATGCTCTTTTTTTCAACGGTACATTCGTTGCACTTGATCCCAATCGCTTTCCTCGGTTTGGTATTCGGACGTCATCGAGCAGGTCGAGATGCAGGGATTTGGTTTGGTGTTTGGTGCTTGCTATGGTGGATGATGACTCCGCAGCAAGATCGCGATTGGGTGCTTGCCATGCCACTTCTGGCTTGGCCGATGGCGAGCGGCGCGGCTTGGTTGCGTGAGCGAGGGCAAAGAGTACCGCTGATTTCGATTTGCGGCATATCGTTGGCGTGGTCGATCGTCGTTCTCTGCGCATGGCCAACCTCTGACAATCGGTTGCTGGTTCCTTTGGAATCGCTCGCGACGATTATTTCAGAGGAGGACGCAGAGCAGGGCAGGGGAGTGCGAGTCGACATGGCACCGAGCGTGAATCGTATTTGGAACCGTCTCGATCGGGAGCGAAAAAACGACTTCTGGTTGTTGCTAGGTTCAGCAGATGCGTTTCGCTGGCTTCCGAATGTGGAACTCTACGGCACCTATGACACCAACCTATGGGGAGAACTGGTTGAAAAATGGGATACTCATCTGGATCCCGTTCGGGACTTTCGCAGTTTGATCTTGAAGAACAAAGTTGGATATCTCGTGTTGGATTGGCAAGGAGTAATGTCTCGAGACCAGTTGCTCGGAACCCGAAGCGAACCGAGATACCGCAACGCCATACAGAAGTTGCAGCAAATGGGTGTGTTGAAACGCGTGGAGTGGGAGTTCGATTCGAGTCGTGCCGAATGCTACGAAGTCGTGGATTCGCCATCGTCGAATCCATTGCTTTCTCCGAATGGAGATCCTCGGCTATAATCGAAATGATCGCTTTATTCGAGTTTGTCTAAGGAATCATGGATCGTGCGAGGAATTTGCCTTCGACTTTTGATTATCGGTTTCGTTTTCACGAACATCTTTGCCGCGCTGTCCTCGGTTTCTTTCGGGCAAGTCACCGAGGCAGAGATCAGTTCGCTCCAGAAAGATGCTGAGTCGGCTCGCGCTACCGCTGGTACCGACACGTCTCGCTCTAGTGGACGACAAGGGTCGGGATTGGCCGTGAAGCAGTCGGATATCGACTTTCTCAGTTTGTTGGTGAAGGGTGGGGTCTTCATGATCCCGATCGGTATGGTCAGCTTGCTGGTGGTCACCTTTGTGATCGATCGCTGGATTGGTTTGCGGTCAGGGAAACTGATGCCGAGCGAGTTTCGTCGCAACATGATGAAGATGATTCGCTCCGGCGATGTTGCTGATCCGCGCGATATGTATCGTCTTTGCGATCAGAATCCGTCGGCGTTGGCGAGCGTTGCGTCTGAAGCCATTGTGCGTGCCGGAAGGCCGCAAGCAGAGGTCACGGCAGCCGCATCGGATGCCCTGCAACGGGAAGTCGATCGGGCTTATAGCCATGTTCGTTGGTTGAACCTCGCGGCAGGTATTGCGCCGCTCCTGGGGTTGCTCGGGACCGTATGGGGGCTGATCCGTGCCTTTCACGATACGACCCAATTGACGGCTGGCCAGAATCGAGCTGACTTCCTTGCGGTGGGTATTTACGAAGCCCTCGTCACGACGCTGGCCGGCTTGATCGTCGCCATCCCGGCCGCTATCGCTTCGCATTACTTCGAGGGCCGAATCACGAAGGTTTTTGGACGAATCGAGGAAACGGTCAGCGAACTAGTGCGATCGCTGGAGCGATTTGAGGGAAAGACACGATTCGATGTCATCGGCCGGGAGTTAGCTCCTCGAGATATTCACCGTACCGCTGTGCCTCCTATGCCCCCGCCAGTCGCCTTGAGTGCACCCAGCGCAACGGATTCGACGCGGGGTGCCGACCCATCGCGAAGCAAAAGCTCTCGCCGATCGTCGTCTTCTTGAAGGGGAGTGCTCCACGGATCGGATGTTCTCATCGAATCACGCAAGGACTATACTAAACGGGTCTGTTTCCATATGGAAAGTTTCGATTTCGGTGACTCGAATTCAGGTGTGAAAATGAAAAAGAACCGCAAGTGTTTGCTCGCCTTTGCAATCGGTTTTATGGCTTCCTCTGTCCCGGCGTTTGCGGATGAGCGAGCCGAGATCAAGCAGAGGATTGAAGCGTTGCGAGTCGAAGCCAAGGAGTTGGCTAGCCATGGCAAAGAGGAAGAGGCCAGTAACCGAATGAAGCAGGTTCGGGAATTGATGGGCAAGCTCAAGGGGATGGACGAACCGCGCAGAGCGGAAAGAGCGGAACGAGAGGAAATGCTCCAACATCTGGCGCGACGATTGGATCATATGCGAGCCGCTATACAGCATTTGAAGGAAGGAGACTTGCCCGATATGGCCCATGAACTCGCTCGACGAGCCGAGGAATTGGAAAGCCACCTTCGCAAAGAAAAGGAGGCGTTTGGAAAGGAGTTGAATAAGCATTCAGAAGCGAAAGAGCGAAGCGAAAAGATGCCGCTCATTACAGCTCAGCAAGACAAGCCTCAGCTTGTGAAACCCAGGCAAAGCGAGGAACAAGAGGCTTGGGGCGCGCGGGTCAAGGAAGAGTTGACCCGTCACGCAGAAACGATTGGCGACGTTCGCTCTGAACAAGAGAAGATGCGGCGCGAATTGAAGGAACTGCGATCGCTCATCGAGCGAATGACGTCAGAGGCGAAAAAGAGAGAACAACCAAGAAAAGACCCCACTGGCCGCGATTAATTCCCCACGCTGAGGTTGTCCCTGCTTCCTGTCCCATCGGCCCCTCTCGCCCTTTCCGTGCCGTCAGTCCTTTTTTCAGCCGACCTTCAACGCCAAGGCGGCGAGGGCTGCATCGTAGTTGGGTTCCGACGCGACTTCAGGAACGATTTCCTCGTAGACGACATTACCCGCTGCATCGAGAACGATCACAGCACGAGCCAAGAGTTTGAGTTCCTCGATCATCAAGCCAGTCTTCATGCCAAAGTCGCCGGCCTGGTAGTCGCTGCCGACTCGCATCGACTTGATTTCTTCGGCTCCGCAAAAACGGTTCATGGCAAACGGGAGATCGCGGCTGATCGTGACCGCATGAATCTTGTCTCCCATCGCGGCCAATGCTGAATTGAATTTCTTGGTCTGGATCTGGCAAATGCCCGTGTCGAGGGAGGGGACGACCGAGATGATCGTGGGTTTTCCCGTCAGATCTCCTTTGGATATGGTCTTTAGCCCACCCTCAAAATAGTGAACCGTGAAGTCGGGCATCGGGGATCCGATGGATAGGGCGTTGCCGGAGAGGGTCATCGGAGCGCCCTTGAAAGTAACCAAGCCAGTTCGAGCCATTTCATTTTCCTTATGAATTGCAGGGTAGGGGAGCGTAGAGCAGGGGATGTGGTTGAGGAGATCACGCCCCATCGAAACCTTTGGATGAATGTACGGGAGTCTGACGATCCGTCAATCCTTTCGGATTGTGCAGGGATGGCGTATAGTAGGGGCTGTTATGCTCCCTGTTTTTTCCGGTGCTTTTCGCTGGGCGGGGAAACTGCCTAGACACGTCCTTGGACGACTCATGGTTAAAGTCAAAGATTTTCTAGGTCCCTACCGACTGGCTCGCCTTATTCGTCTTGGAAGTACCTGCCAAGTTTGGGAGGCGATCCATGACAAAGATGCCAAACGAGTGGCCCTCAAGGTTCTGCGGCCAGAACAGCGTGGGAATAAAGAAGAAATCGCTTTCCTAAAGCATGAGTACGAGGTTGCCAAGGAACTGAACCATCGTAACGTCATCAAGCTCATCGACTATGTCACCAACGCGGAAACTCCATTCATAGTCTTGGAGTTGTTCAGTGAATTGAACTTGAAGATGGCTCTGAGGCGTGGGCCTGAGCCAATCGCTTACCAACTCGCCAGCATCGTCGAACAGGCCTGTGAAGGACTCTATTACCTTCACTCCAAAGGCTACGTTCACTGCGACATCAAGCCCGACAATCTGCTTCTCAGCCGCAATTGGGAAGTGAAATTGATCGACTTTACGATCGCTAAGAAAATCAAAACAGGGTTGGGCAAACTCTTCGGTGGCAAAACAAAAGTCGAAGGGACCCGCTCCTACATGTCTCCCGAGCAGATCCGCGGCCAGTCGCTAGACCCACGGAGCGATATCTACTCCATGGGTTGCATGCTCTATGAATTGATCGTTGGTCGTGCTCCGTACACGGGAAATACTCCCAATGAGCTTTTGAGCAAGCATCTATCGGCTGCCATTCCATCTGCGTTGGTCAACAACGACAACGTCTCCCCGGAGTTCAATAATATCCTCCGGAAAATGTTAGCAAAGAAGCCCGAGGATCGTCCGCAGACCATGTGGGACGTGCTGAAGATGATCCGCTCAACTCCGATTTTCAAAAAGCCACCCCGAATCCCCGAATCGTCTGTCTTCGATGACTTTCAGGGTGGAGGTCGTATCGAAGCTCCTACGTAATGTGCGGAGTAGTTTTCTGCACACTGTGGATTCGATTCCGCGCACAAAAGGACTATGGGAGTTTCATCAGCACATATGGCTAACTCGTCTCTTGGCTTTGAATTCGAACAACCGATCTTGGATATCGAGGCCGAACTTCAGGTTCTGGAAGGTAAAGCCTCGCTAACGGAAGAAGAACAAGAACGCGTGCGGCAATTGCGTCGGCGTTGGAATGAATCAACACGCGAAATCTACGGGCGTTTGACTCCGTGGCAGATCGTTCAAGTCGCAAGGCACAAAGATCGTCCCTATACCCGCGACTATCTCAATTTCGCTTTCGACGAATTTATCGAACTCCATGGGGATAAGTTCTACGGCGATGATCGAGCCATGCTGACCGGGTTCGCCAAGCTCGGACGGTCGAAAGTGTTGGTCGTCGGTCATCAGAAGGGACGAACGTACAAAGAGCGAGCAGCTTGCCATTTCGGATGCGCACATCCAGAGGGGTATCGCAAAGCGATGGCTAAGATGAAGCTCGCTGAGAAGTACCGTTTGCCAATCATCTGCTTCATCGATACTCCCGGCGCTTATCCCGGAGTTGGAGCCGAGGAACGGGGACAAGCGCAGGTGATCGCCGAAAGTATGTTCCTGATGAGTCAGTTGAAAACACCGATCATTTGTGTGGTGATCGGCGAGGGTGGATCGGGCGGTGCGCTCGGCATTGGTGTGGGAGACCGCATCGCAATGCTCCAGTACTCGTATTACTCAGTAATCAGTCCCGAGGGTTGTGCCGGCATTTTATGGAAGAGCCATGAGCATGCCCCCAAGGCGGCCGAAGTGCTACGCTTCACGTCATTGCATCTGCCGCAACTGGGCGTAGTCGATGATGTGATCGAGGAACCGCTGGGGGGAGCCCATCGCGATCATCATCAAATGGCCTCGCGCGTCAAAAAGTATCTGAGCAAAACGCTTGAGCATTTGACGAAGATCCCTGTCGATGAACTCATCGCGTTGCGGTACGAGAAATTCCGACGCATGGGTTCGTATTTGGAACAGCTCGAAGATGGTTCGCTCGAAGAACGAGGCAGCATCGTCGGTAGTTGAATTCGCAACCCGATGGGGTGAAGGAGGGCGGAGTAGGGGGGCTCGGAGCAGGGGGCCCTGCCCTAGCGCTTTGAATGCAAGTATTGGATGGGGTAGCCCAATCCCCGAAAGCTTGCGATCCCGCCGAGAATGATGGCCGTTTGAAGGCTTGCCTGCCAAAGAAATTGCATGGCTTGCCCGAGGGTCATTAGCGGTGTCCGGCTGGATACCACAACCACAATATAGTACAGGTCATCCAAATTTTTCACTTCCTTCCGCACGAGAAGCAAGTCGGTGAATTGGTCCACGATGGTATCGGTCGTCCAGCGAATGATGGCAGCGATGGCAATCCAAAGAATCAGGCCAGCGATGCGCCAAGATCGCCAGCGCAGCAGCCAGAACAGAACGCTCCATTGGATGCCCAGCAGGCTTCCACCCAGGATTCCATGCAAGTACAGCGCCGTATCCCTTCCCGGGAGATTCATAAGTCGACGAGCGGTCTCTGCGCCGACCGCGCAGGCGGCAGCGATCGCGAGGATCTTTGCCAAGCTGATTTGGCTCGATCGGAGTCCTGTGGGTTCGTCGCAGACAGGCTCCGATGCGATCCCCATGCCAGTGGTCCATTGCACGAAGCGCAGCGAAAGAATCCCAAAGAAGAGATAAAGGGTCCAATGCAGCATGTTCTGCTTGAAGGCGCGGATGGCGTTCTCCTTGGAGAGTCCCGGTAGCATCACGTTATTCCAAAGCAGGAAGGTGAGCAGGAAAAGGGCAAACGCAAGAAAGGCGAGCCGGAACCGCATGGGTTTTCCCCACCCCAAGGCCACGGTCGCAAAGCTAGCCGGCGCGAAAAGCAACATGGCGGCTGTGGTAGCAAGGATTCCGGAAGCGAAGTGGAAGGAGAGCCAACGCAGGGCAATGGCTAGGATGGCGCCTGCCACAAGGATCGCCAACGTTGCTTTCGCCGCGTGACGCTCCGCTAAATGCGTCCCAGTTTCCTGGTGATCCGTTTGGCGAAGAGGATCGGTTTGCGTGGAGTTTTCCATCGAATGAGTATATCGCAAGGGTTGGCAGGTTTCGCGAGCCGGGGCAGCGTGCTTTCCACGGCCCGGACGGCGGCCCAACGCGATGGAAAACCTGCAAATCCCAGGGATTTCTCGTTCCTCAACCAAACATAATAAACATTATCGGACGTTCGTTGTGGGATTTGCGAGGGACGCTAGCCGGAGGTTTTCCTCGTTGGAGACGCTCCTCAGCCAAGTCCGGACCGCTCGGACCGATCCGACCGATCCGACCGATCCGACCGATCCGACCGATCACAACCGCCGTAAATTGTCCCTCGGCAACTCTCATGGTAACATCTCGCTTCCTAGCGATGGTGATGCCCAGGCAAGCTTTGATGGCGCGCCCTTTACTCGCGGAGCCGCACTCTATGCCCGACGATGATCCGAATCGATCCCCAGGGCCGCCACCTGGCGCTCAAGTCAATCGACCAGCTTTGAACTCCACGCGAGTTCACAATCGCGATGCGGATGTCGAACTCAGTTTTGACGAACCGCCTGGCAGTGTCATCGGCCGCTACCAGATCCTCGAAAGATTAGGGAAAGGGGGGTTCGGGGTTGTCTTCCGCGCCGAAGACCAGCTGCTCAAGCGACAAGTCGCTATCAAAGTTCTCACTCGCTTTCGCTCGGCTGATCAAGTAGACCTTTGGCTCGATGAGGCGCGCGTGCTGGCCAAACTCGACCATCCCGCGATTGTTCCCATCTACGATGTCGGAAAAACCGATGCTGGCGGACCGTTCATCGTCTCCAAACTGATCGAAGGGGGAACGCTCGAAGACCGACTGGAAAGCGGCGTTTGGAGCATTGATGATTCCGTGCGAGTCGCCCGGCAGCTAGCTCAGGCCTTGGAGTACCTCCACTCCCAAGGGGTCATTCATCGGGACGTAAAACCAGCGAACATCCTGACAACCCCCGATGGCAACGCGGTCTTGGCCGATTTCGGGTTGGCGATGCCTGAATCCGCGTACGGTCGAGGAGCCCATTTCGTCGGCACCCCTGCTTACATGAGCCCCGAACAGGCTCGGCATGAAGGACATCGCGTCGATGGTCGAAGCGACATCTACTCGCTCGGGGTTGTTTTCTACGAACTGCTCACCGGCAAGCGGCCTTTTCAGGTCGACGATCGGGAGCAATTGCTGGACTGCATTCGCAATGTCGAAGTCCGGCCGGTGCGACAGATTCGTTCATCGATTCCTCGTGAGCTTGAACGGATCTGCATGAAGGCGCTCGCCAAAAAAATCTCCGATCGATACAGCAGTGCACTCGACATGGCGGAGGATCTTCAGCAATGGAAATCGCTCGACTCTTCTCCCTCCCCTACCCTCCCCACCACTGGCCCCACCACTGGCCTATTCACCCCAGTACCAGAAGGGACCGGCGATGGCGTCGTTCCGTTGACGAACTCGTCGAAATCGATTGAATTGGATGCTATTGCGGTGATCCCTCACGGATTGCGTCCCTTCGATGCCAACGACTCAGATTTTTTTCGTTATCTCGTTCCTGGGCCGCGAACTCGAGAAGGTGTCCCGGAAGCGATTCGCTTCTGGACCAACAGTATCGCAAGTCGCAGATCGGACCAGGCGTTTCAAGTCGGCGTACTGATGGGCCCCAGCGGCAGCGGCAAGTCGTCATTGATTCGCGCGGGTGTTCTTCCTCGCATCGAACGGGAGGTGGACGTTGTCTATATCGAGGCCAAGCCGGACTTGCTTGAGGAAGCGTTGTCGCGAGGAATTCGCCGTGTCTCCGATGAACCGATTGCTGATGAGCGTGACCCGGCCTGCATGCTATCTCGTGTTCGGGAATCAGGAGGATCCAAAACCAAAAAGAAATTATTGATCGTGATCGATCAGTTCGAACAATGGTTGAATCACCATCGCCCTGGAGATCACTCTTCTCTCCGCGAAATGCTTCGGCAATGCGACGGCGTGCATGTTCAAGCTCTTCTCATCGTGCGAGATGATTTTGTACTCGGCCTATCGAGCTTTATGGATGAACTCGAAGTCTCGTTGCAGCAAAACAAAAACTTCGCTACGGTCGAAGCATTCGGACCGGCCCACGCGAAGCAAGTCTTAGCTGCCTTCGGTCGTGCTTATGGCGCAGTCGCAGATCCAATCACGCCAACGCAACTCGCCTTTATCGAAGATGCAATCGATGGCTTGCAGTCGCAGGGGCTGATCAATCCCGTGCAGTTGGCTCTTCTTTCGGAGATGACGAAAGGAAAAACGTGGTCCTCTGCAACACTTCGCGAACTAGGCGGGATTCGCGGAATGGGAATCGCCTTTCTGGACGAAAAGCTCGTCGGCGGTTCCGCTCATCCGGTGCTGCGAACCCACCCCGAGTCGGTTCGCTTGCTGCTCGCAGAGTTGCTTCCGCCCGATAACACGGTGATCAAGCCGCCAGCGATCCAGGAAAGCCAATTGGTTCAGATCCTTCAGTATGCGATCCCGGCAGAGACGGTTCGCAAGATTCTGCATCTGCTCGACACCGAGCTTCGATTGATCACACCTACTAGCGGTGTGCCGACTGGCCGCAACTCTTCAACAGGCTCATCGGTTGGAGATCCCGCATACCAACTCGCTCATGACTACCTAGTCCCAACGACGCGGGAATGGCTAGCCCTGCATCAATCGGAAACACGCGCTGGCCGCGTACGCGAACAACTGCGGGAACTCGCAAACGCTTGGAATGCCAAGCCCTCGAACAAACGCCTCCCTACCTCTTGGGAATGGTTGTCGATCCGTTGGTTTACCTCGGCCGCTCATTGGACTGAACCGGAACGCCAAATGATGCGTCGAAGCGACCGCCGGGTCGCTCGCAATACACTGGGTTTTTTCCTGGGCGCGAGTTTGATTCTGCTGGTTGCTCTTTGGGCGTTGGGTTCCAATTACACGGCGTCCCTTGCTCAGCGATTGAGGCAAGCCGACTCGAGCCAAGTGGTCGAAGTACTGAAAGAACTGGATCGATTTCGATCCTCTTCGTTGCGTTTTTTCGCGAGTGAGCCTGGATGGATGCCAACCGCGGAGGATGAAGCCTCCGACCGAGCGAAATTGCAATTGGCACTCGCTGGTATCGAGGAATCACCGGAACAGGCCGAATATGTCCGTGATCATTTGCATGAATTCGAAAGTCGACATCTCGGACCGATTCTTCTTTACTTATCGCAGAAATCGATTGGCGACGAGCGGACCTTGGTCGAATCCGTTCAGGAGGCGATCGCACATGGACAACCGCAGGCCCTGACTCTTTCTGCTCTGCTCGCACAGCGCGCGCCTCAAAACGCAGTCTGGGGAGAGATCGCATCGAGCATCGACACACTCCTGTTGAGTAAGCCAGCTACGGAGTTCGGATACTGGTCCGAATTATTCATGCCGGTTGCCGGCCAGCTGGTCCCGGGCCTTTTAGAGAAAGGAAAGGAATATCGTCGCGATAACGATCCGATGGCAGACACGTGTCGATTGATGATCCAGAGATTCGCCTCAAAGGATCCCGTTGCCTTGGCCGATGCAATGACATGGTCTGGGGTGGAAGGGGTCAAATCGCTGGTCGGTAACGTCACTTCCAAAGAGTCGCAGGACAAGCTCTCGCTCGAAATCCGCAACCGCATCCAACAGTTGACCCGCCCCCCCTACCCTGCTCTGGCGAGTGCGGTTTCCGGTGGTAAGGATTCCGACAAGGACGCTTCTCTCAGCAGAGATTCGAACGTACAGAGAGCGAAAGCTTTATGCGTTGCCTACGGAGGCATGGCGCATGGTCGCGGGGGTTGGATGGATCGAGTTCCTCTGGCGACGGTGGCTTCGCTCATCGATCCGATGCGGGAACTCGGCTTCAAGCCGTGGTCGATTCGTCCGAAAGCCGTGCGTTCGCCATCCGGCGAACTCACGGAGTGGGCCACCATCACTTGGGGCAAGAGCGACGAAACCTTCGAAACATTGCTCGATGTCACTCGCGACGAGTTGAAGCAGGAGTTTGAACGAAGAAAGCAAGAAGGCTGGGTGATGATCGATTTCGCCAGTCTGCTTCGCGCGCCTGTGCCGAGCGATGGAGGAGTATACGCCGAACCGGCGGACCGTCGCTGGTGGGGTGTGTGGCGAAGGTTGCCAGAGGGAGCAAGTGAGGATCAATCGCTACTTCTCGACGCAGGATCGTTCGCATTGGAGGAGAAAGGAGAGCGAGTGCCTCAACGCGTGCACATTCGCATTTCACCCGATGGGCGCGAACGGATTGACCTTCTATTAAGTGCGGTTACCAAGTCGATACGGGATGCACTCGAAGATCGTGCCGATGACTGTTATCAATGGAATCGTATTGCGATTGCCGCCGGGGATTTGTACCCGGGAATACCTTGTTCCGACATCCGCGTTGAAGACCTTAGCTCACTGCGAGATCGCGGGAGATTGTGGGAGGAAAAAAGCTTCTTTGCGATCGCAAGCGGAAACGAAACCCCGGTTGATACGGCGAAACGTCAAACAAGCTTGGCGGCACGGCTGTTGGAATTGGGAGAAGTCGTTTCCGCGTTGGCGGTCCTGGACCAGGTGGACATCGAGAGTCTGGACTCCCCTTCCGCATCGGTTGGCGAGCGTACGATCAACGCGTGGAAAAGAACAAGAGGCACTGCATTGGCCAAGCTCTCTCGCATCGAGGAGCTTCGCCGATGGGTTACTGAGGAGATCGATAAGTGCAGTCTTGTTTCGCACGAAAAAAATTTACTGCACTTGAGGCTAGCTCTGCTGGAGCAGGACCGGGAGCGAGCATTGTCAGCTTTTAACGCGATAAGTACTACGACCGAAACAAATCGGGAGGCCAGGGAGTCGATGTTGCGAGCTTGGGCGCTCGTCGCCTCGCAACCGTGGGGGCGAGAATTAGTGCCGGGCGCAATGGATCAACTTTGTGTGGCTGCAGAACAGTGGTCGCGCGACCAGTCGGAGCTTTGGGCTTTCCTGTTCGGATCTGATTTTGATGGACTCCAAACCGATCCAACTTGGAGGAAATGGTGTTCGAAACACCGATTGACTTTCCGCGTATCGAGCGCGGGATGGATGCGTCTCGGGGTTGGTACCGAGGTCGACTATGGCTTAGGGGAATCCGAATTCCGACGCGCGTCTATCGATAGGTTAGAGAACGGATACTTCCCTACGGCGTTGGAATCGACCCTCGATAGCGAAGGTAAATCGGTTTCGTGGTGCGTTTGGGAGAAGCCGGAGCCATCATTGTCGGACCGAGCGGACCGAGCACGCCAGATCGCTAATCTCGCGTTGGCCTTGGTTAACATGGGACAGCCCGACCAAATGCAGTATGGCCTTCAGGATCGGTGGGGACGGAGCGTACGTACAGCCCTGATCAGTGGTGCAACCAAAATTCTCGAACCTCGGACGATCGTGCAATCGTTCAACGAATCCCCTCCCAACATGCAGGTGGCTTACCTCGAGATCCTCGGAGGTATTCCTTTGGCATCGTTGGACCCATTGAGTCAACGTATTATCGAAGAGTCCGCGACGAGGCTCGCTGTGGACTCCGCCGATATGCGTCTCGCGAACACGGCCCGTTGGTGTTGCACGATGTGGCAGTTGCCTGTTCCCCCATTCCCCATCAATCATCCCCCAGATCCCTCTCGTAACTGGTTCACCAATAGCCTTGGTCAACAGTTCGCTATCATCGACATACCCGAACGTGTCCAATGCGGCAAACCTGGATTGAGTTGTATATGGAAGCATGTCGACCGCCGAATCGCGATTGCCACGACCGAGACCACCGGAGCTGCTTTTGAGGAGTTTTTGCAAAATCCCAGAGTAAGAGCCTGGATGGAACAGGATCGTCGCGAACGATTTGTCGAGGCAGAGGGCCCCGAGGACCCGCAATGCAAAGTTTCGTGGAATTTAGCCGTCCGATTCTGTCAATGGCTCAATGAACAGGAAAGAGTGCCAGAGGACCAATGGTGTTATCTGAATGTTTGGGAAGCTGACTCGAACGCTTTTAGATTTGCTCCCGGCTACTTGAAACGAAAGGGTTATCGCCTCCCCACTTATGCGGAATGGAAGTACGTCTGCAGCGGCCGCACAGACGATGCATGGCACTTTGGAAGCGATTCCAAGATGATTTCGCTCTATGAGTGGACCAAGCCCCAGTCGAATAGCCGGCGGCAGAACGCCGCAAGAAAACGCCCTAATGCGTGGGGCGTTTTCGATATCGGCGGTAGTCTTGCCGAATGGTGCGACGATCTTTCGGTGAGTCCGCTTCGTAACCGGTGGCGCACGGATAACCCCGATGAGGGTAACTCCAATCCAACCAGAGGGATTAGTAGCCGGGAAAAAATGATTCTGGCCGGTGGGCGTTTTCGATTCGAAGCCGAATCGGCTCGGAGCGATTCGATGGTGATCGATAGCCCCGACTACATGACGATCTCAACCGGATTTCGGGTTGCCCGCACGCTCGACGAATCAAATCCAAGTCTCCCCTCTTCTCGTCCTCGATAGCACCATTTGCCGCTCGGTATCGCCAGATGGTGCACTGCTCGGCTGCCACGGCTCTAGGGTTGAATGAGACTCGTGTCTGAGATCGGACGTGGGCCTGGAACGAAGCTGAGCGTTCCGCTCGGCGTATTACTGGCATCAATGGAAATCAATTCCTCTTCGCCAATGTCGTCGACAGGTGGTTCATCGCATGGGTTAGCGATTGCGCTAGATGCTTCCAGGTATACGGTGTTCGATTTCCATCGCACTTGCATCGCTTTGCCACTCGCGATAGGCCGCAACCAGCCAATGGTATAGGTGTTGCCGTTGGTATCCTTTTCCACCTTAATCTCGTATCCGTTGGCCACTTCATTCAAGCGGAATTCGATGAAATCTCGAGCGGTAAGGATCGAGCTCGATCCCTCCTTGATCGTAACTTTCTTTCGAGAAAACCTCGTAAGTCCGCTGTAGACAGGCTGGTACATGCAGAAATTACCCTTCAAGCTTCCGCTTGCGTCGCTGTATACGCAAAGAGCGAGCGCACGATTGATACTCGGGTTTGCATTGCGATGTGTCCATGCATAGGTCTTGTTAGTGGTCCCCGGTGGAGGGGTGGTGTTCACTTGGCCTCGCGCGATGCAAGGTGCAATACAAACTGCAAGCAGCGAACCGGCCATCATGCATGCGATTGGGAAACTTCGAAACATCATAGGTCTCCAATGAGAAGAATCATGAAAAAGAATTCTTTAAAGACGCCTGCGATCCACGGCGTTCCATCGAAGCCTAGTCGATAACAAACGGAATACTAGCCGCTTGGGGCTCAAAATCCGTTGAAGTGATGTCGCGCTGACAACTCCCCCAAAGCCATCTCACCTTGGAAGCAGCGGCTGATTGCCAGGCCAGTTTGAATTGCTGCTCGAGGAGACCGGCCATCCTGATGGTGCGTTGTTCGGGGTGGGATTGCTGCCGCCGGAGTTGTTGCGAGGCGGAAAGAATCGTTCGAGGATCCCCCCCTGCCCTGCCCCTCGTTGTCCACCCGTCTCCAGGCCGTGGGGGATTTGGCCCGTCCCGTTAGGAGTGGAAGGGAGAAAGTCGCGTCCAAACTCGGTCATCTTGGAATCGAGAGCCCTACCCCAGACGTCCAGATTCGGGTTGAGGGTTCCATCGGAAGGACTGGGGACAAAATGGGGATCCCTCCCCTGCTCGAGTTGCTGATTGACCCGATCGATGTAGGGGCCGATGACTTGGACGACTTCTTTTGGAAGAATCGAGCCGGCTTTCGATAGC
>JAGWWZ010000196.1 GCA_018970165.1 Planctomycetota bacterium
TAATAACGATAGTGGACGCTTTGCGATCAACAGCACCACCGGTGTGGTGACTGTTGCCGGTGCAATTGACCGGGAAGCCGACGGTGCCACCCGATCGATCACCGTACGGGCTACCTCGACCGATGGTTCGTTCACCGATCAAGTGTTCGCGATCGCCATCAACGATATCGATGAGTTCGATGTGTCGGTCAGCATTGATACCAATTCTGCGTCGAATGCAATTACGGAAAACACTCAAGGGTTTGCGGCGGTAGGAATCGTAGCATCGGCAGTCGATAGCGATGCAACGACGAATAGCATCACCTACTCCTTGGATGACAGTGCAAGTGGAAGATTTACGATCGATTCAGTCACAGGTTTGGTATCTCAAACCGGTCCACTCGACTACGAAGCGTTCTCATCGCACGATATCGTTGTACGGGCTACATCGCAGGATGGAAGCTTCAGCACTGCGATCTTTACAATTCAGGTTCTGAACGCAAATGAAGTACCGGTAGCAATCAACGATTCGGTCACGATTCAAGAAAATCAGATTTCGACGATCCCGGTTCTCGCCAATGATTACGATCCGGACCCAAGCGATTCGATCTCGGTTCGGTCAGCTGTAATCACGCAGGGGCTTGGTCAGGTTCAAGTCGTCGGCGGAAATGTAGTCTTTACCCCCGGGACTGCCTACGACTACTTGAGTGTTGGCGAGACTGCAAATGTTGTGGTCGCATACCAGATCGAAGATTCGTTCGGGCTCGTCGCGAATGCGACGATTACCGTCACAATCACGGGGTCTCGAGACCAACTCCATGTCCAGGTCGTCAACGTTCAAGGCACAGAGGATATGTCGTTCAGTTGGCCGATATCGATTGCCATGGTCGATACCAATGGCGAGGTTTGCACCGATGTCGTTGTACGCGGCTTGCCGAGCGGAACGATTGTCACCGATGCAAACGGTTTAACTCGGGTCGCGGATCAAAATGGTACCGTACAGGTCTTTGGCATGAATCTGAACTCGCTCGAGTATCGAATGCCGTCGAATTTGTCCGGTTCCCTCCTAGCGACTGTCGATGTGTTTACTTCTCACGGTCCGGCCTTTACCCAGAGTTTCCAACGAACCATTGAAATTGTGCCGGTGGCTGATGCGGGGCTGATTTCGGGTATGGGAGGCCGCATCAGTTCCGGCATGACGTTGGCGCTGCCGCTCGGCTACTCGTTGTCCGATACTGATGGCAGCGAAGTCGCCTCAGTCCAGGTGCGTGGAATTCCACAGGGTATGAGAATCACCGACGGAGTTCAATCCTATCTGTCGGGCGATCCGCTTGCTTGGGTCGATTTGAGCAACTGGAACGTTTCCGCTTTGAAGTTGGATACTCAAGGTGGTCTATCCGGTTCGTATACGTTTACCTACCGATTGACTACCACGGAACTGGGCAACGGTTCGGCAGCTATGATTGAGACGACTGTAAACGTGGATGTCGATGCTGTCTTGCCACCGGTGATTGAACAAACGGTGGAGGTAAGGAACGAAACACCTCGCATATCCGAGTCCTCCAGTCGTTCGACCACGGATACCCGTGTGGCCGAAATCGTTTCGGAAGCCATCCCAGCTACTCAGATAGCATCCGAAGCCACAACTACCGAACCATCCACTGCTGAACCGGTGGGTGCAATCATCGTGGAAGCAGGTGGAGTGGAGTTTGCACAAGATGACCAGTTGGCAAGGGATTTCGAAGCCTTGCAGCAGCCATCCTTGCGTTCCTTCGACTTGATTTCCAAGCTGGATTCAACGACTCAGACGTTCGAATTCCAGCAAGAAGACTCGCGAGGCACAGACATTGCCGATTCCACCCAGATCGCTACATCGAATCCCGACATGGAGTATCGCAGCACGAGCGAGCACGCAGGAGTCAGCGAAGAACAGCTTCGCGAGCGATCGGAAGTGGAACAGGAGACACAGCGCAATGTGACGCTGCAAGGGCGCGTGGTCGCATTCTGGAACATGCTTCGAAGCGGGGTCCTGTCCCAAGACTCTGGGGTTCGACAAGATGTCCGAATCGAAACTCGTTCGGGTCAGCGAAGTGGCAAGCAAGAGTAATGCTGGGTTAGTCTCCCCATGCAGTTATCGTCACAAACCGTCGGATGAGAAGACTTGTTCTCATCCGACGAATCGCTACAGGTCCTACCATGCATATTTTTGATAATGACGAGGAGCAATCTGGCTCTTCGCTCGCACAAAACCGAGCCCCAGTGCAGGTTTGACCTAGGTTTTCTCGGAAAAAGTATCGTCCGTATTTTGAATGGAAGGGGTATCCCTCATGCATTCTTGGGTCAACTACACAGTCTTCGCCTTGCTGGGAACCGGTATTCTCGGGATAGCAGGGGAGTTGCCGTCTACCTCCATGGAGGAAGATACTGGCCTACCAGGCATCACACGGCCATCGTTGCAAGCCGTTATCTATCCGAATGTTGCTGGCGTTATTCAGGAGTTGCTGGTGGAGGAAGGGGCACTGGTTCGCGCTGGTCAGCCATTGGTTCGCATGCATGATCGAGTGGCCATGGCGACTCTGACAGCGGCCGAAGTTGCGGCGACGCAAATTGGACCGATCGACTTGGCGAGTGCGGAGCTTGCAGCTGCCGAGCAGCATTTGCAACGGCTTCAATCGGTTACCGATCTCCGCGCTGTCGCCGCTCAAGACTTTGAAATTGCCCGCGCTGCAGTGGAAAAGGCACGCGCAAATCTCATCACTGCCGAAGGAAATCTTCAGCTTGCTAAGGAGCGACTCGCTATCGAGCAGGAACGAGTCAGGCAGTTGACCTTGACCGCTCCCTTCGATGGCGTTGTCTATCGCATCAAAGCGAATATTGGCGAACGATTGCAGGAGAACCAAAGCATTCTCGAAGTGGTCAATACGAACGTCCTCAAGGTGGAAGTGCATGTTCCAAGTTCCACCCAGTCCAAGCTTCAAGTCGGCAGTATGTACCCGCTGAAGACATCGTTTCGCAATCTGCAAACGATCGAAGCAAAACTGACATCCGTGGCACCGATGATCGATCCGAGCACCAATACGATTCGGTGCATGTTTGAGATTGATAATCAGGGAGACAACCTTCCAGCCGGGTTCCTCGTAAACTTTGCCAACAACTAAAAGCCCGTCGGAAAACGTCAAAGCAAGGCGTGTTTTATGCAGACCGAACTGAACCCAACAACAAGAACTCCGATCTTCAACGTCCCTGTTGCCGGGGACAAAGATTTCCAGCAATGCTCGGAAGCGATCCAATCGATCGCATCGAAAACAAACGACTTTAGAAATCGTTTTTCCAAAGGTATCGAGTCGATCGCAGAGTACTTTGGGGCCCCTTTCGCGATGATCCGTGCGGATGTCGACGGAGAGCGTATCGAACACGAACATTGTTTCGGGGATGTGCCTGCGGAGACATGGCAGCAACTGTGTTCGGTACCGATGCTCGAATGCATGTCGACCCAAGAGAATCAAGCCAGCTTCTTCGTAGAACGAACAACAGGGACGAAGACTGCGGTCATTGCAGTACCCACCAGCCTAGCAACGGGTGGACCGATCGGCGTCGCTTGCGTGGTCGTTCCTGCCGAGGATGCGACGGCTGCCAAGCGAGCTCTCGAGCAGTTTCAAGCATTGGTTTTGGAGTTGACGGCTCAGAACCCCACGCGATTCCCCGCGAGCGAAGAATTGCAAGTGAGCGAGGGGAAAGGGCCCAAAGGTTCGAACTTCTCGACAACCTTCTGCAGTGGCAGGATTTGGGACAACCCGACGGAACTTGCATTCCACTTTGTCAATGGACTGTGCAACCAGTTGCATTGCATCGATGTGTCGTTTGGAGTTGTTCATAAGAAACAGGTTCAGTTGCTGGCGATCTCGGGCTCTGAGTCGGTATACCGACGCTCACCAGGGTGTATTGCGATCGAACAAGCCATGACCGAAGCACTCGATTCAGGGCATACGATCGTCCTGCAGCAAGATAGTTCTTCGGAGGAAACATCCGAACATCTGAATTGCGCATTGCATCAGGCGCTGCGGCTAGAGAGCGGGAACAGTTCCTGTCTTTCAATGCCTCTGAACCACAACGGGCAGGTCGTCGCGGTTTGCACGTTGCGTCGCGAGGAGAATCGACCCTTTACTCGAGATGAGATTGCGAAGCTCGAATCGTGCAACGAGAGAATCGCGGAATACGTGGTGGTGGCGAGTCGGTTGAATCAGTCCTTTGTTTCCCGTTTCTGTGAGCAGCTGTCCAATACAGCGAAGCATAAAGCATTTTCGGGGACCGGGCGCAGAATCCTAGTTCTGGCAGTTGCAGCGATTTTCATTACCTATCTTGTTCTTCCGTGGCCCCACTCGCTCAGTATTCCTTGCACGCTGGTCAGCTCCCAGCAGCGAGTGTACTCTGCCCCATTCTCTGGAAAACTGAAGAAGTCCTATTTTCGAAGCGGGGAATGGGTGTCCCAAGGGGCGATATTGTTTGAACTCGATACCGAGGACTTGGTCATCCAGAAGGCGAAATTGGAGTCCGAGTGGAAATCCAGAAATCAAGCGATGATCCGTTTTCTTCAAGCGAGCGACACCGCCAAGGCTGGCGAGGAAAAATCCAACGTCGCCGCGATCAGCAAAGAGTTGGCGATGATCAACTCGAAGCTTGAAAATGCGATCGTCTTCGCGCAGGAAAGTGGCACTGTTATCCAGAGCGAACTGCATCAACGGGAGGGAGAAATGCTCTCCTTGGGTGAACCGTTGCTCAACTTTGCTCCTAGCCGTACCCATCAAGTCGAATTGCGTATACCGGATCACCTGGGTATGGAGTTTCGCGCAGGTCAACAAGGGCGTTTCGCCACCTCGGCTGAACCCGATCAATGGCGAGACATCATTGTCGAACGCGTTGAGATGGCCAGTACAGCGATGAATGGAGAGAACTTCATCAAAGCGATCGCGACTACACCTCAGTTCGACGAAGCGACTCGTTTCGGCCTGAGCGGTTTTGCTCGCATCTCCGTTGGCAATCAACCTGGTTGGTGGATCCTTTTGCAGCAACCTATTCGATATGTTCAGCGAAAGGTCAGTCAGTTATGAGCCCTGTGATATCCCCACCTGAGATCAAATCGACTTCGAACAAGGACTCGATCCTGAACGTGATCTCTGCGTTGCCGATCGGCTTGCGGAGCGATTTGGAAGTCTCGCGTCAACTGAGCAACAATAAAGTCCAGTATGTCATCCGCGATCCATTAGCCTTTTCTAGTTGCGCGTTATCGAAGGATGATTACCAAGTCTTCCTGCACTTGGAATCGAACCGAACGGTTCAGCAAGCCTACGAAAAACTGGCTGCAGCAGGAATTATCGCTGAAGACCAACGCGACGAGTTCTACCAATTCATCCTCGATTTGCACCGACGCAATCTGATCCGCCTGCCGATCCTCGACGGAAAACTCCTGTTCAAGGAATTCAGCGAACGAAGGGATAAGGAAAAGGCCAGCTTGCCAATGCGATTGCTGTCCTACCAGATACCTCTGGTCAATCCAGATCGGTTTCTCGAGACGACACTGCGATTCGCCAAGCCGATGTTTCATTCTTGGTTCATCATCGTTTGGATGGTATTGGTCGGTGTAGCAGCCTATGTCGTATCGGTCCATTGGGCCGAATTCACCAATAGCACATCGTCCCTGTTGGCTCTAAAGAGCCTACCGGTACTGCTGCTGATCCTGTGCGTCCTGAAACTGTTCCACGAATTGGGACATGCTTACGCGTGTAAACTGTACGGCGGCAATGTTCCCGAGATGGGTTTGATCTTCATTATTGGAACGCCGTGCGCTTACGTTGATACATCGGCCGCATGGGGATTTCGTGATCGTTGGCAGAGAATTGTCGTCAACCTCGCGGGGATGTATTTCGAATCCCTGATCGCGATTGCGGCCGTCTTCGTTTGGTCATCGACTCCTCCCGGATTGCTCCATTCGGTGGCTCATTACACCGTCGTTCTGGCAACGGTGGTGACGGTCCTGTTCAATGCCAACCCGCTCCTCAAGTTCGATGGTTACTACATCCTGAGCGACTCCTTGGGAATTCCGAACCTGAAGCGAGTATCTACCGCCTCGTTCGTCCATTCTCTGAAACGGACCCTTCTGGGAATCGAATCACCTCGCATCGGCAACTCTGCATGGGGGGATCGCTTGCTCAGCCTCTTTGGAGCCGCGTCCGAGTTCTATCGAATCGTGATGCTTTTAGGGATCTTTACATTTTTGAGCCTGCAAGTCCCATCGATCGGGTTGGCGTTCGGGTTGTTTTATTTATTTGCGACTATGTTGCCGGGGATCGACCGACTGGTGCGATATCTGTTCAGCCATCCGGAAACGACATCGCGAAGGCCTCGCGTTCTTGTGATGCTCGCATCGCTCGGGGTGTGCGCGGCGTTCCTGCTGACCCTCCCTCTCTCTTCATCGATTTCTTTCCCAGGCATCGTAGGGCGCGAGAAAGAGACGTTCATCCGAGCCCTTGAACCAGGGTTCGTTTCCAATGTCGGCTTCGAGCCATCGCAGGAAGTTCAAGCCGGAGAAATGCTGTTCGAGTTGACGAACGAAGAACTGATGAGTCAGCACGCTATCGCCCAAGCTGATGTTGCTAAAGGGTACACGCAATGGGTCGATTCTTTACAGAATAGTCCCGACGAGTCGGGCATCTTGCTCCAAAAATATCAGCAGGCAAAACTGGTTTTGGACTCCGTCGAGAAAGCCATGGAACGCCTCACCATTCGAGCTCCGCAAGATGGGGTCCTCACGGAATGGCAATCCAACCAATTTGCCGGTCGATTCTTCAAGTCTGGCGAACCGCTTGTAAAGCTAGAATCCGGCAAGTGGATCGTTCGGGCATTGGCAACCGATGAGGAAATCCTCGATTCGCAAGTAGCCGAGGGAGATCCCGTCGAATTCGATGTGATCGGTCAACCAGGGACTCGTTTGAAGGGGCGCGTCGTCAGTGTCTCCAAATCCAGCCACGAAAAAATCGAAGACTCCGCCTTTACCCATATGGGGGGAGGCGATATCGACGTCGACCCGTACACGCAAAAAGCGATCAAGGGATATTTCCTGGTGGTCATGGAGATCGACTCGCAATGCGAATCGCAACTCCGCTCCGGCATTCGAGTTCAAGCGATGGCGATCAACCGCAATTGGTCGCTCGGGCGAAGCTTGTCCCGGAAAGTCTGGCAATTCTACCACCGATATCTGATGGGATAATTCCGAATTCATCTTGCCTCGGGAGCTAATGACGGCTACCCTTCGGGTGGAAGATGAAGCGAAGTTTGGTCAGTGCTCTGGTGTTTCGCCTGCTGCTGCTTGGTTCGTGTGTCCTCTAGGCGAACCCTCCTTGTTGGGTTCCTTTCCATCTGGCCCGGAAAGTGATTATTGAGGGTTAGGCAGCATTTCGATGCAGGAGTATGTAGCATGGCTACAAAGTTGTATGTAGGGAATTTGACCTACGGTGTTACCGATGAAACGTTGGGGCAACTCTTTTCACAGTTTGGTGCTGTGCGGAGTGCTCAAGTGATCAAGGATCGCGATACGGGTCGGAGCAAGGGTTTCGGATTTGTTGAAATGGAGAATGCTCAAGATGCGCAAAACGCCATCGACAATCTCCACGACACCAAGCACGATGGTCGTCCATTGACGGTCAACGAAGCGCGGCCACGTGAGAACACCGGTGGTGGTGGCGGCGGCGGTGGCCGCGGTGGTAGAGATGGCGGTGGCGGAGGTGGTGGCGGATATCGCCGTCGCTACTAATCGCTAGAGCTCTCGAGAGGATTG
>JAGWWZ010000197.1 GCA_018970165.1 Planctomycetota bacterium
AATTCTTACCTGAGAGGGGGTCCTGGCCTGCCAAGAACGCGCGTCGGACACAGCGTTGGATGCAGTGGACGATACAGACTTCATTGGGATCAAACAGTTCGGAACGCAAGGGTCTAGGCATAACGGAGTTCTCCTCGGCCGACCAAGATAGCAGAAGGGGGAGGGCATGTCAAATAGGTGGGTGGCACGTAATAGCATATTTGAAGTCTATTGGTAGATTTTTTGTATCATCTGATTCCATGCCGAAACGAAAAGCCCCCTCGAAACCTGTCAAACTCCTAACCGGCGGCAACCCGCAAATCGCAAAGGCCGATGGCGATGCTCCCGTGCGGGCCTACATCGCCGCCATGCCGGACTGGAAACGTGCAGTCGGTGAGCGACTCGATAAATTGATCGTCGAAGCGGTTCCCAAAGTACAAAAAGCAGTGAGGTGGAACTCCCCTTTCTACGGCGTGGAAGGCCAAGGGTGGTTTGTGACGTTCCATGTCTTCACCCGCTATGTGAAGGTTTCGTTTTTCAAAGGAACATCGCTCGACCCGATTCCTCCCGGTGGAACTCCCAAAAGCGGTGAATGCCGCTGGCTCGATATCTATGAAAACGATGAGTTTGATGAATCGCAGTTCCTCTCATGGCTCAAACAAGCCGCTGACATCCCTGGCTGGATACCGTGAGATTACTAGTACTGTTTTGCTCAGTACGTTTTGAGGCTTTGGGCGAAGCCTAGTCGAAACACAGTCAAGAATCGCATAAACTCGAAGGTTTGCGATCGCAAGCTACCTCGTATGAGACCACCTGCATGATACTGCTCCTTCGTTCTCGTTGGACTAAATCCACCATCATCGCGATGGTGACTGCCATCACCGCGACGTTTAGCGATGCCGATCCGGTAATCGCCGCCGAACCGATTCGCGTGATGTCCTTCAACATCCGATACGGCACGGCAAACGATGGAGTCAATCGCTGGGAAAATCGCCGTACGGCTTTGATTGAGACCGTCACGCGATTTAACCCCGATTTGCTCGGCACGCAGGAAACTCTCGCCTTCCAACGCGATTACTTGCTTCAACAACTATCTGGTTTCCAGACCGTGGCTGCCGGGCGGGATGATGGCAAAGAATCGGGCGAAATGGCAGCGTTGTTCTACCGCAAGGAGCGTTTTGAGGCGATCGAGTTCGGACATTTCTGGTTGAGCGAGACTCCCGATCAAATCGGTAGCAAAGGCTGGGACGCAGCCCTACCCAGAATCGCAACCTGGGTAAAGTTACGGGACCGAAAAGCTCCAGACGCGAGACCAATTCTGTTCCTCAATACCCACTTCGATCACAAAGGGCGAAAGGCACGTGCGGAGAGTGCGTCGCTGATCCGAGCCAAACTTCAAGAGATTGGTGCGGAGTGTCGCTGGATCGTGACAGGGGATTTTAACGCAGATCCGAAGGATGTGACTTACGCGAATCTTTTTGCACAGAGTGATGCATCAAGCCGACTGCTGACCGATACTCTACGAGTCGTACAGCCAACGCCGCAATCCAACGAAGGAACCTTTTCCGGTTTCGATGCCAAGCAAACCGGCGGTCCACGGATCGACTGGATCGGATGCTCCGATCACTTCATCGTCCAAGCCGCCGAGATCGTTCGCGATGCCATGGACGGTCGGACCCCATCGGATCATTTTCCTGTGACTTCGGTTATACGTCCGAAGTAAACTTGCCCGAGTCGGTTCAGGTACTATCGCCGAACGAGCGGTTGCGTTCGACGGATTTACCGGGGTGAATCCCAAGGAAGGAGCGACCGTTGCCGAGGTGCTACGTCATTATGGCTAGTCAACATCGGCATTCGGTACATGGCACAACACACCCGCGAACGCGTCTACCAACGGCAACTGGACTTGGGAATCATTCCTCCGGGAACCAAGTTGACGCCCCGCGATGCAACCATGCAGGCGTGGAGCGATATCCCCGAAAATCAGAAAGCATCTCAAGCTCGCGGCATGGAATTGTTCGCAGGCTTTGTCGAACACACCGACGCGCAAATAGGAAAACTAGTCGATGGCTTTTGAAGGCAAAATCGATACCGTCAAGGTTCAGTTAAAATGAATCGGCAACTGTGACAATCCGGCACTTGTAGCGGAAAGCTCTGCTGCGAGTTAAACTTCATGTATTAAGTTTGACATGTCGATGAGTAACTTGGGGGTCTCGCCCCAGGCAGTCCCCTTTCTCGTTGAATCACATGAACTCGGTTTGATTGAACAATGAGCCCAATACGAGGACAGAAAAAAGCGATCTCATTTCTGGGATGCCTCCTCGTACTCGCTTCGCTTGTCGCTCCTCGTTTGGTCGTGCATCGTCACTCGGACTTCGAGACCTCGGGGATTGCTGAACACGCACTAGCCCACACGGCATTAGCTGCACATGTGGAACGGTTTCATGGTTCGGCAGAGACCTACGTTGCACCCACGGAAACCCATATCCATTGGGCGTTTTCCTTTCCCCCCGGTGAACTACCAGAGGATTCCGCAACGGACCGCGGTTTGATGATCGCGGATTCACCATGCGATGCTGCGGCATCTATCAACGCCTCCGCCTGCCTGGTGGATGATCTGGGCTTCGTCGATGCATTGGCAAATGCTCGATGGTATGCGGATCGAGTGGTTGGCTCCCAATGGGTTGAGCCGAGTAGCAGACGCATCTTGCTCTGCGTTTGGAATATCTGATCCGCGAGAGTCGCTCACTCTCCCCGCATCGCTTGTTCTTTGTCGCGTGATATAGCCATCAAGGAGGCTTAACATGACTTTCGTTACAAGAATCCTATCCCGTATGGTCGCAGTGTTCGCAGTGGCGATTTTTGCTATCCAGACAGCCGTTTCATTAGTCGCCCAGGATCCATTGCCCGCTTCAGTGACGTTGACGGAATCTCAGCGTGCGGCTTCCGGTATCAAGACCTCCAACCCATTGCTAAAGCCGTTCTCTAGGTCGATCAGCTTAACAGGCAAGGTCGCACTCAATGAAGAGCGACTGGCCCACATTTTTCCGATCGTGAGTGGACAGGTGGATTCCGTCCATGTATCGCTCGGTGACGTGGTGCGAGAAGGGGATCTGCTAGTCGTTGTCTACAGTCGCGAGATCGGGACCGGGAAACTCGACCTCTTTCAAGCAAAGAACCAACTCGAACTGGCCAAGCTCAAGCTGACGCTGCAGAATCAACTCGCGAGCAATACGCAGGAACTGGTCCAAGCTCTTCGCAAGCGAGAGGAGATTTCATCTCTGCAGGAACGCTTCACAGGCCGTTCGATGGGAGATTTCCGTGAACGGTTGTTGCAGTCTTATGCAGCACTGGTGAAATCGGAAGCCGATGTCGAGCGACTGACCGGGGTTGCGAATTCCGGCGCGATCTCTTCCAAACAAATCCTCGCCGCAAAAACCACTCGCAATGCGGATGCAGCGACATTCTTTGCTCGCATCGAGCAAATCGAGTACGAACTGCAAACGTCGCAACTGCAAGCAAGTCAATTGGTTAAGGAAGCGGAAAACCGGGTCGCGATCGCAACGACCAATCTTCAGATACTCGGTTGCGACCTGAAAGATCTTGAGGATATCGACCCGATCAAACAAGGGGCGGCGGTCTCCAAGTACTCCATTCGTGCTCCCTTGGCGGGAACGGTGATATCGAAAGACGTTGTCTTGCGAGAACAGGTGCGTCCTGAATCGCAGATCATGTCGATCGCCGACACATCCACTGTCTGGATCGAAGCCAACGTCTACGAAAAAGACGCACCCCTTTTGGAGTCCTTGAAAGACCGACCGGTGCGAGTCCGCAATGCGGCGTGGCCCGATCGCGAGTTCGTTGCGAAGATCTTCTTCACCGGAGAAATCATGGACGAGAAAACTCGCACCATCTCGATGCGAGCTATTGCGGACAATTCCAATCATCTCCTGAAGCCAGGTATGTTTGTGAATATCGATTTTATGTCCCAGGAAGACAACAGCCCCGTCTTGCAAATCCCCTCCGGCGCGATCATGGAACATGCCGGAACTCCTTTCGTCTTCCTTCAAAAAGAACCGCTCGTCTTTGAACGTCGCGTAGTGGAACTCGGCGACAGCAACGGATCGATGACGGTGGTCAAAAAAGGGATCGCTAAAACCGATCCCGTCGTTACCTCGGGGGGATTTATTCTCAAATCCAAGTTGCTCGAAGGTCTGATGGGGGAGGAGTAGCTCATGGTAAACCACATCATCGAGTGGTCGCTCAACAACCGCTTTATCGTCATGCTTTTGGCGGTCATCTCCCTGGGCCTGGGTGGATTCGCCGCAACCACAATCCCGCTCGACGCGGTCCCCGACTTGACCAATGTTCAGGTTCAGATCCTTACCAACTCACCCGCTCTGGGGCCCGTCGAGGTCGAGCAATTCATTACCTTTCCGGTCGAGAACGCCATGAGTGGCATCCCGAAGGTGGACGAGATCCGCTCCATCAGCCGATTCGGATTGAGTGCGGTCACGGTGACGTTCGAGGATGACACCGATATCTACTGGGCACGGAATCTCGTAGGACAACGATTGCTCAGGGCCAAGGAAGAGATACCGCCAGGCATGGGGACTCCGGAATTGGGGCCGATCGCCACCGGCATGAGCGAGATTTTTCAGTTCGAGGTGCGGGCAGAGGAAGGGAGCGAGTACTCGCTCAAGGATCTGCGCACGATTCTCGATTGGCAAATCGCCTATCAACTGCGGAGCGTCCCGGGGGTAATCGAAGTCAATACCTTCGGTGGTGAACTAAAAACGTACGAGGTGCAGATCGACCCATCCAAGCTACAGAACTACAACATCTCGCTCCAGGATGTGTTCAATGCCTTGCAGGAGAACAATGGCAATGCCGGCGGAGGATACATCGTGCACGGTGCCGAGCAGCGATTGATCCGAGGCGAAGGTTTGGTGGCGAATCTCGAAGATATCGGATCGATTGTCCTTTCAAGCGTGAATGGCGTCCCTGTCCTGATCAACGATATTGCCGAGGTCCAATACGCACCGATGCTACGACAAGGCGCGGTGACTCGCGATGGCAACCGGGAAGCGGTCGTCGGGATGGTCATGATGATCATGGGGGGGAATTCCCGTCAGGTCGTTGCCGATGTCAAAGAAAAGATTCAAGAGATCGAGAAGACGCTTCCTCATGGAGTCGTCATCGATACGTTTTATGACCGAACCGAGTTGGTTGAAAAAACAATCCATACCGTCGCTGAGAATATTGGTCTCGGCGTAGTGCTGGTGATCGTCATGCTGTTTCTGTTGCTGGGTGACATTCGAGCCGGACTAATTGTCGCGGCCGCGATTCCATTGTCGGCAATGTGTACGCTGGTCGCTATGCAATACGCTGGCGTGTCCGCGAACCTGATGAGCATGGGCGCGGTCGACTTCGGTGTGATTGTTGACGGAGCCGTTGTGATGATCGAAAACTGCGTCCGTCGCGCTTCCCACTATCGCACAACCCACAACCAGGATCACGTGCCGCTGGGCGTATATCGCGAGTCCGCCAAAGAAGTCGGCAAACCGATTCTATTTGCAGGATTGATCGTCATCCTCGTCTTCATTCCCATTCTCAGTCTGCAGGGGATGGAGGGAAAGATGTTCCGCCCCATGGCGTTTGTGTTCATGACCGCTTTATCATCTGCCTTGGTCGTCTCTGTGACCGTGATGCCCGTCATGGCATCGTTATTCCTCGCGCGGCGGATCCAGGAGAAGGAAACTTTTTTGGTGCGTTGGATCAAGGCAGCATATCGACCGATGCTCGCGTTTGCGATGGCCCGACCTCGAACCATGATGATCGCTTCGGTGGTCGTATTTCTTCTGAGCATGATCGCCGCCTCGCGGTTCGGAGTCGAATTCGTTCCGAAACTCGATGAGGGGGACTTGGCGATCCAGGCGACACGTTTACCCAGCGTTTCGCTCGAAACATCGTTGGAAATGACCAAGGGGATCGAGCGTTGCCTGCTGCAATTCCCAGAGGTGGAATCGGTTATCTCCAAAACCGGACGCCCCGAGATCGCCAACGACCCGATGGGTGTTTATCAAACCGATGTGATCGTGCGGCTCAAACCGGTGAAGGAATGGAAACGCCGCATCAAAAAGCCGGATCTCGTGGAGGAGATGCAGGCCAAATTATCCGACGAGGTTCCAGGCAACACCTACAGCTTCACGCAACCGATTGAATTGCGGGTGCAGGAACTCGTCGCAGGGGTCCGTTCCGATATCGGACTCAGCTTGTATGGCGACGACCTCGAGGAGTTGAAGCACAAAGGGGATGAACTCGTTGCGGCTCTCAACAAAGTTCCAGGTGCTGCAGACGTCCAGGCGCAACAGATTGCCGGCTTAGCTTATCTCAGAGTGGTCGTAGACCGCGAGGCGATCGCGCGATACGGCATCAACGCCCGAGCGGTTCTCGATACCGTCGGAACGGTGGGTGGGACCGTCACGGGCCAGGTCTTCGAAGGGCAGCGTCGGTTTCCGCTCCAAGTCCGATTGAACCCGGAGTGGCGCGAGAACATCGAGAAGATATCCGAGCTTAAAGTCGAGAACTCTCAGGGAAGCCAAATCCCGCTGTCTCAGCTCGCCAAAATCTTTGTCGAAGAAGGACCTGTCGAGATCAGTCGCGACTCGATTCGCCGACGGATTCTCGTGCAGTGCAATGTGCGTGGCCGCGATTTAGCAGGCTTTGTAGCCGAAGCTCAGAAGGTCGTGGATCAGGAGGTCTCCTTACCTGCGGGATATGTGTTGCGATGGGGAGGCCAATTTGAAAATCTGCAACAAGCCACGCAGAGATTATCGATTGCGGTCCCCGTCGCGCTGTTTTTGATTTTCGCACTGTTGTATATGACGTTCAACTCGGTGCATCTTGCGCTTCTGATTTATCTCAACGTGCCCATCGCGGCCACGGGAGGGATCTTTTTTCTCTGGTGCCGAGGTATGCCATTCTCGATATCGGCAGGGGTCGGCTTCATCGCTCTTTTCGGTATCGCCGTGATGAATGGTGTGGTTCTCATCGAGCATGTGCGACATTTGCGGCACAGTGGCGAGAACCAGAAGGACGCGGTGGTGCATGGTGCGATGGATCGATTGCGACCGGTTTTGATGACCGCTTCGTGCGGCGCGCTAGGTTTCACGCCTATGGCGCTGTCAACCAGTTCCGGGGCCGAGGTGCAGCAACCTTTGGCGACCGTGGTGATCGGCGGCCTACTCACATCGACGGCGCTCACGCTGTTGGTTTTGCCGACGATCTATCGTTGGTTCGAGCCTCGCGAGCCTCAAAAAGAACCCGTGGACATGACCGAGTTCCAACACTAACAGGATCCAGATGAAGGATCGGGCGAACGCCCCCCTTTTTGGATATTTGTTTGCATTTCGCTGAATTATTTGGCACGATTTGCATCTGGAAAACGCTGATCTAAATGGTTGGTGCGTGTTTGCTCGCAACGTCTGCTGGTACCAGCTCGTAGTAAAACTCGAAGAAGCGGGCGTAGAGTGAATGCTCAGGAACCCAATGGCCCTCTCTATTCATTGATATTTGTCGAGGAATCCTCTGTGTCTGAAAATAGTCGCAATTGGTACGTGATGGTGGAGGGAAACCGACGCGGCCCCGCAGAACTCGAAAAGGTCGTAGCGTTAATCAAACAAAAGAAAATACCAGCTGATAGTTTGGTTTGGCGGGATGGACTCGAGGAATGGACTGCAGCGAACAAACTGCCGGAATTTGCCTCGGTGTCGATTGCCC
>JAGWWZ010000198.1 GCA_018970165.1 Planctomycetota bacterium
AGACACTTAATTCTTCACCAAAACCCTATTGTTGCAATCCTTTTCCCTCGGATTCGGGGGCTTGGGACACCGACTCGGCTGGTTTTTGACCCCGAGGGCGCCAACGGCCGACCACCATGTGGAGGCTGGCGGTTTCCACCGCTCCATCCAGGCATTTCTCCAGTTGCGGGGCTCGATCGACAAATGCCACGAATTTTCGCGGGGTGTCCACTCCCCAGGTAGAGAACTCATCCTGCCAAAGTTTCTCTTCCTGGAAACCATCCGCTGCGCCTCTGTTCCACCCATAGCTCGGCATCGTAAGCCAATTGAACATGGATCGGGAGCCCGAATCGGGTGCATCTGCAGGTAGGAAAAGTCCTTGGCCTTCATAGATCGATTTGAGCCATTTCACGGCCTCCTCGAGATTGGTTTCCTGCCAAGCAATCGTTTGCCCAGGTGCTACGTTTTCGGCCCGGAAAAAGCGGCCGGAATCATCGCTGCAAACCGTGGCGAGAAGCGTTAACTCGGAGATGTTCTTGGTGACCGGCATCCCGGATTCAGAGTCGATGCGGCTTTCCATCCGGAAGAGATTTACATCTTTGACTGAGTGAGCGATGCTGACCTGTCTCTGCTGGCGAAGGGCAAGAATGCCGGAGTAGATTTGGTCTTGGCCTGTTTCGTCCTGATATTGAAATGAAGAGTAAAGCCGTCTGGTTCGCAGGGGAATGAACTCCGCATCCGCATCGATTCTTATTTTTCCATCGGTTAGGGTGCCGGCAAAGTAATTGTGGCGCGACCACACGGCTCCATTTCCATCGGGATCGAGGGAGGTGATCGAACGAATTCGAACGAGCGACCCCCAACCATCCTTGACCGCTGCGTATACGAAGAGGGTTACAACACTTGCTAGCGACAATACGGGGATTGCCAGGATGGTCCAAACTCGGCGTTGAATTCGTCTGCTCCAGATCAGGATCGATGGAGTTGCGACACCAACGATCAGTAAAACCATGGCCAGAAATGTCCAGATGGGAGTCTTGCCAACTTCGGGAATCAACCAGTTCCAGTAATCCGTTCCCATATCCCCGGAAAGACGAGCCAATCGGCTTCGCTCGCTATTGGGCAGGATATGCAAATCGGCGCTTGGAGTTTTCTGCCCTAAGACCACGGTTCCAAGTCCCGCTTGGTAGGTTTGTTTCTTGGGATCTTGGGGGGTCAGGTTGCGTTCGCAATTCGCAAAGATAAGTCCTTCGAGGTCGGAGGGGCCATTCGCCGCCAACACTTCCAAGCGACCGCCACACCATACATATTTGGTCAGTATGCTACGTCCAGCGTCACCCAATTTGCGAAAGTCATCGAGCGAAATGCAGATATCATTGAAGTGAGCGAAGAGGAGCCAGGACTTTGGCATCCGGGAAATATCGGCTACCCATTCCTTCTGGGTGAGTTGTCCCGTGAAATTGACATTCGCTGCGTTGCTGGATAGATCATTGATGGGTGAATAGGGAATGGTAGCCGATTCTTGATATCTCTTGAACGCATCTTTCACCTCGCTACTCTCGCTCGCGACCGATTCGGTCGAGTGCAATCTCAGCCTCATCGGCAACCCCTCGGTATTCGACCAAACCATGTTCGCTTGCCCGCTCAGGTTGTCGTAGGATCGACCATTCCATTCTCCGTAGATATAGAGCCAGTAGCTGTTGTTCGATCCGCTATAAACAATCATTTCGGATTGCGCATTCGTCGTGCCGGCGCGGACTGGAATTTTCAGTATGGCTGTTTGTTGGTCCGTGCTTGCCCACCCCCCCCTCAGGCGAACGGTGACGGTACCGTCACTTGGAAACGTGCGTCCGGTGACTGGTCTGACTTCGAACTGTACCAAGTGGTAGGACGGTACATTGAATGGTGGCCTCGGCAGTCGCATCGATAATCGGACGGGACATGAAGATGGGACGGGAACACCAACACCGAGCGGGTACTCGGTTTGAGGCGAGGTCCAATCGATGGTGAATGCCGACTGCGCATGAGCCTGTTGCAGAAATGGTGACCAGGAGGAGACCAGAGCGACAGCAAAGACAAGTGCCGCGGACTGAGACAACTGGAACGAATTTATGACTCGCAAACCATTCATACCACCTATGGTAGCCGAAAACAATTGCGAGGGGCAAACACCTGCTCAGCCTTCGCGCGAATCGGTTTTTCGAGAGGCCGCTCGCGGCTTGGCTCGCGGATCCTCCTCCTCGGTCTCAAAATACCGCGATCCCGTTGTGTTTTCGGCGGACGATCGAAGGCTTACATCCCGAAAGGCCCGTTCCACTGCAGCAGGACTGGGATCGGGAGAACGGGCATCGGATGTGCTTGCAGAACTGCTGGTGGATGATTCGCTGGAGACCGTGTCGGTGTACCGCCGGCCGTAGAAGCGATCGCTGATACGACGTCCGAAGGTTGGTCCGGCGTCGATGGGAGTGATTAGAAAGACGATCCCAAGACCAAACGCCAGTCCTGCTGCGGTGCAGACGACAGCCAACGTTATCTTGCCTGGGCCGATGGGTTTGTCGCTGACGATAGGTGCGTCCAGGCGGGTTAAGAGGCTCGTCGACTTGGAGGAATCGCGAGCCGCGGTCGCTTCGGCCAATTCCTTTTCTGCGTTTTCGAGAATGGTGTTTCGCGACTTCACATCGCTCGCCAAATTCGCATAGATGGCGCGGCTGTCCGCGAGCCGTGATAATCGACCCTCGAGCATCGATTTCTGCGATTCAAGTCGTTCTCGTTTTTTCTCGATTACGGCGATGTCTGCTTCAATGCTTTCGGTCGAAGCTCGCAGTTCACGCGAAAATCTCTGGATGATGGTGTTTTGAGCGGAAGTCGAGGCGATCACCAAGGGATGTTCCTCGGTAAATTTACCCGAGAGTTGCGAAGCGCTGATCTGCGCATCGACGAGTCCTTCTCGAAATCGCTTCAGTCCCGGTTGGTTGTTGAGCATCGTACCGGGCGCGATGACGAATGATGCGGGATCTCCGATGGCTTTGCGAAGCAAATCGCGATCGGACTGCAGTTGCTGGAGATTTTGCTCAGTCTGTCTCAATTCGTTCTTGATCTGATCGTATTCCAAGCGAGCCGATGATGCACCGGCGATCATGTCCGTCATGCCTCGAAGATCGCTGAGGTCGGTCCCTGCCTCCCGTTCCATTTCATGCAATCGGTCGGTCGCTTCGGTGAGTTCTGACTTGGCGGCATCGCGGGCATATGAAAGTTCCGCAATCACACTATCGGCTCGAGCCGTTCGGACTTGCTGAAGCCGACTCTCGAGGGCATCGCACAACGCTTTATTGAGATCTATCGATCGGCTTTGGGTACTGCTTTTGATGTCGATGTAGATCACTTCGGTGACACCGAATTCCGTTCCTTTGGGAGCGTGAATGGAGAGGGATGACTTGGCGAACTCTTCGATCTGACGGATGGATGGAAACGCTTCTGCGGTTTCCCAGGGCAAAGAAAACAGCGATGGCTCAGGACCGATTTTTCCGAGCGCCTCGCGCACAACTTGGTGACTTTTGGCCATCTCCAAAATGGTTTCCTGAGCCGCCTTCATTTCGGCTTGGCTTTGGAAACGTCCCAATCGCATCACGGCTCCGTTCGCCTCGTCGCGTACGAGGATCGCTTGCGATGCAAGGAATTGATCCTGCTTGAGGAACAGGATGTAAAGTATGCCGAGCGTTCCGAATAACGCGGTTGTACCGAGCCAGAGGGGAGCCCAAATCAAAATACCCCGAAGGATGTTTCGAAAGATCGGATTCGCGATGACGGAACTCATATTCGGTATTCTTGCAAGGCATGATGTGAGATTGCACAGCGCACTCCAACATTCGACTATGGCACGCAGAGCCCGAGTCGCATGCGATCAGGAACGGAGTTGCGAACGTTTTTGAGAATCGAGTCCGTTTGGCGCGGAGGTGTATGATCGAGACGACGCCGAAGGAATTCCTCAAGTTTCAGTAAATCCATTAAGATATCCAATATGACAGTCGATTTTCCTAACGATGATTCGGTTGAATCTATTAATCGTCGCGCTTATGACGCGATGGCCCAGCGCGATCATTTCCTGACCGTTCCGGTATCGCCCGCGGAACTGGCTCATCCGCTGGCAACATTGGATGCACGCGGTTGGTTGGGCCCGAGCATTCGCGGATGGCGAGTTCTCTGTCTGGCCGCTGGAGGTGGACGTCAGGGACCTCTATACACAGCCGCCGGAGCAGAAGTCACGGTCCTGGATATCAGCCCAGCGATGCTCGAGCGAGACCGCGAGGCGACGCAGCGTTTCGGCATGAAGATCCGCATCATCGAAGGGACGATGCGCGATTTGAGCATGTTTCGAGAGGGCGAATTTGATCTCGTGGCTCATCCGGTAAGCACTTGCTATGTCCGCGATCCCATCGACGTGTTTGCACAGGTCTCGCGAGTGCTCCGTGCCGGCGGTCTGTATATCTCGCAACATAAACAGCCGGTGAATGTTCAAGCATCGTTGCAACCTCGAGATGGCAACTATGTAATCGAGACAGAAATCGGCGCGGCTGCAAAGAGCGTCAGCGCGGGAGAGACCAGTTGGTTGCGAGAACCCAATACCATCGAGTACGCCCATAGCTTGGAAGTACTGCTAGGGGGGATCTGCCGAGCTGGAATGGTGATCGAAGATTTATCGGAGCCTGATCATGTCCGGCCCGACGGCTTGCCCGGTAGCATGGGGCATCGAAGCCGGTTCGTACCCCCCTATATTCGGGTCAAGGCTCGCCGGACAGGAGCGAGCGAGTCTCCGAAACTCGTATTGACTTTTTAGCTGCGGGACTTGTTTTTGTTTCAGATGCCGAAGGGAAACCAGTGAGCCATGGCACTGGCACACCTTTGCCGATATGCTTGAGGCATCGGTCGAACTGCATTTCCCACCCTTTGCCCCACCTGCATCGTATGTCATCGAATCCATCTTCGTCTGCCGTCGCTTCCCCAAGCTCGCGAGCGATCTGGTTGATCTGCATCATGGCTGCTATCGGCTTTGCGTTCGACATTTACGAACTGTTGATGCTCCCCCTGATTATCAAGCCGGCCATTGCGGCCTTGAGTAGCGGCGAGGTCAAGGCACTGATCGACGGCGGTATGGATCCCACCAAGGCGAATGAGTTATGGCTTCCGGGAGGTGACAACTATATTTTTTGGGCTCGAATGCTCTTCTTCGTTCCTGCACTAGCCGGAGGTGTTTTCGGTCTGCTCGGAGGATACCTCACCGACCTGCTCGGTCGACGACGTGTGCTCACCGGAAGTATCTTGTTGTATGCGTTCTCCGCAATGGCTGCAGGCTACAGCACGAGCCTCAGCCAACTCCTCTTCTTTCGATGCTTGGTCTTCATCGGTGTTTGTGTGGAGTTCGTCGCAGCGGTCGCTTGGCTGGCTGAACTCTTCGATGAACCGAAGCAACGAGAGAAGGTGTTGGGATATACGCAAGCCTTTTCGTCAGTTGGCGGCTTGATGGTCGGAGGTGCGAATATCATCGCCGCGTGGCTGGCACAGAACCAGCAAGTCCCCGCGATCTACGGCCAACATGAGGCTTGGCGGTACACGTTGATCTCCGGTGTGATCCCCGCCCTGCCATTGATCTTCATCCGCCCGTTTTTGCCCGAGTCCCCCAAGTGGCAGCAGAAGAAACTCGCGGGGCAACTCAAGCGTCCCAGCGTCCTGCAACTCTTCTCGCCAGGCTTGGTCGCGACCACGGTCATCACGACCCTCATGTTTGCTGCCAGCTATGGGATCGCTTTTGGAGCGATTCAACAATTGCCGCAAATTTTGAATGGACATGTTTCGGTGGTGAAGGAGGCGAACGCTCAAGCGGCAGCGCAGGCTTCTAAACTGGAGGCCAAGGATGGCAAGCCGGTCCCGCCCGGCAAGTTGAAGGGGATGGCGGCGAATTTTCGAGATGAAGCGGTGGCCAAGGTAACGATCTGGCAGGAGATCGGAGGCTTGGCGGGAAGATTCGCATTGGCGGCCTTGGCCTTGATGATCGTGAGCCGTCGCAACCTGCTTCGCATCTTCCAGATTCCTGCGCTAATTTTTGTTCCGCTCCTTTTCTATTGGATCAGCACGGCGATCAAACAGGATGATTCCCTCTTTTGGATTCAGTTAGGGGTCTTTGCAGCGGGATTCCTGGTGGTAGCACAGTTCAGTTTCTGGGGGAACTACATCCCGCGTGTTTTCCCACTTCACTTGCGAGGGACGGGGGAAAGTTTCGCCGCGAACATCGGGGGGCGAATCCTCGGCACCGCCGCAGCTTGGTTGACCCTTACATTCTCCGCTGCCAAACCGCCTGACCCGGGCAAGATGGCGATGGTGGGAGCGATCGTTGCGGGAAGTTATGCACTGATCGGAACGATCCTCTGTTTCTTCCTACCTGAACCCCAGGAAACCATGGCGGACGAATGAACGCCTCATCCCGACGTGGGTACTGATGACCACCAGCGCCTTTGCCAGTTTGCTTCTCGCATCGATCGAAAACGCTCGGACTCTGGAGCAGTTACTCGTCGAACCACTTGACTGGGCGAGGAGCAACTGGCAGATCCAGCACATGGTGTTGTTGTCGGCAACCAAGGGGTCGTGGAAGCGTGTGTTGCAAGTGGGAAGGCCTGCAGCCGTCGGTCCCGATTCCTTGCATGCGAGTGAGAGCCTAGACGCACGGTTGGTTCGTCATATCGCACCCTGGGTTTACTTTCCGGTCCCCTCCAAGACTCACAGCGACTTGGTTCTGTGTTGCCACGGTGTTGCATCGCCAGCGATCTCTGAGACGTTGATGGAACCGATTCAGTTGATGGGGCAGGCAGTCGATGCATGGTCCCGTCAGAATCAAAAGACTCGTGAGTTGGTGCGACTCACTCAGATCCTCGATGTTGCAGCCAACTGGCATTCTCATCAAAACTTGGAGCAACTCCTGGAAGAGATGGCCAAGGCAGCAACTCAACTGCTCCGATGCGATCGCGCGAGCATCTTTTTATGGGATAGAAACGCTCGCGAGTTGGTGGGGCATCCAGCCCTCGGGATGTCGGGCAAGCCTCTTCGGATCGCAGACGACAAAGGAGTAGCGGGCAAAGTGCTCAAAAGTCAGCAGCCTCGTCGTTGGGATCGCTCCGATCCGCATGATGAAGTGGATCGACGCGTCGATACACGCAGCGGCTATCGAACCGATTCGCTGCTCGCTGTGCCGATGAACGATGCGCGCGGCAAGCCTATGGGGGTATTCGAAGTCATCAATCATGTCGATGGCCGATTCGATCCACAGGATGAGCGTGACTTAATCGAATTGGCCCGTCATGCATCAGCCGCTCTCGCCAATACGCAAACGATGCAACGGTTGGTTGAGACGCGAGATCGGTTGACGGCTGACGCTCTGCAGCAGATTCAATTGATCGGAGATTCACCAGAGATAAAGACTCTCAAATCGACCATCGCGCGCGTGGGAGACACAGATTTGGCTGTGCTGATTCTGGGTGAGAACGGTACCGGCAAAGAAGTCGTATCCCGGCAAATCCATTATCAAAGCAAACGGCGATACGAACCCTTCATCGCGGTTAACTGCGCTGCAATCACCGAAACCCTCCTGGAAAGTGAACTGTTCGG
>JAGWWZ010000199.1 GCA_018970165.1 Planctomycetota bacterium
CACCAATTGAAGCGCATCGGGTATCAACGTTCCAAAATTATCGGCACCGCATTCGATCAGATAGGGATCGTTAAGCGTTTCAATCACCCCTCCGATTCGATCCAGGGTGTCGAAGATGGTGATGGAAGCGTTTGGCTGCAAGCGGCGCAAGTACCAAGCGGTGGCGAGCCCGCTGATCCCCGCCCCGACGATTCCTATTCGCTTCATAGCAACGTTATTTTCCCCTCAACGTCGTCTTCTCCAAGCGATCAGAGCCCAAGTTCGGATTCAATTTTTTGAACGCGGGCCGTTAACGCTTGAAGAGCTGCTCGCAACTCTTCAAACTCGCTCTGCACGCGTTGACGTGGAGCGGAGGGGGATGAACTGTTCCCGTCTTCACGATCCTCTTCAGACGGAGCGGATGCCATCCCGGCAGCGACGTTCTTGCGGACCGCTTCGAGTTCCCATTCCGGGTAAAGATTGTGCGATACCATCTGGCCACGGCCAGGGGGAGTGAGATCGACCACTAAATCCTTTTGTTTGAGACTATCCATCAGTCGCTTCAATTCCTCGAGATCCGCGATCGGTTCCATTCGAGATGCACGTGTTCGCAATTCGCCGAGGGTCTGCTCGCCTCGCAGCAACAGTTCCGTCATGATCGCGGCCTCGACCTTTTGAATCCCGAGCCATGCGTAACCGTTATGTCGGACCTTCGTAACCCGACCACTTCCCTGCACGATGGTAGCGGCTCCCATCGTCCGCAACTCATCGACGATGGTTTCCACTTGCTCAACGGTGTAACTGGTGATCGGTGCGCGGTTGCTCTTTTGGTTGCAGCCGGTCATCAGGCCGGTGAACGACATCGGGTACACGTCCGGCGTCGTTTTGGACTTCTCCATCAGCGTGCCGAGCACCCGTCGCTGCTTGGCAGACAATGGTTTCCAAAGTGGAGCCTGAGCCGAAGAGGTTTGAGTACCTGCCGTTGGGATGTCTGGGGTTTCGTCCATGAATCTTTTGGGGAAGAAGGGTGAACGGAGTGAAAAAATCATTTTGCGGTGAATGCTACGTCGATTAAGTTTACTGCAATTACAAAGATCGCCGATGAGGGTGACGGTGGAATTTATGAAGTCGTGGGAAAAGATTTTCCTCGTTCTTGCGATCGTTTTTTGGCTGGCAACCGGCTGCGCGATTATCTCGCGCGTCCAGTTGGTTTTTGATTACTCCACCCTCACCCTTGTCCCTCCAGAGTATGAAGTTATCGCTGGCTCCGCTTCCGCGATCGCAGCCCTGCTTGCCCCGATGGCGATTCTAGCGCTGATGTGTGTTTTGGGGAGGAGAACCGGCGACTCGAAACCACTCCTTGAGCAGCCAATATCTTCATCGAATGCAAGGAATATTGCTTGCTGGTTTGTAGCTTCCTTTCCATTGCTGCTTCTCCTCATGCGTATCCTTGGATCGGGAGCACCGGCGCCCGGTTGGTGGGAACTAGCATGGTTTGCGGGATGGACCGGTTTGGCGACACGCATGTCGCTACACAATCAAGATTTCTTTTTTGCAACCCGGAAATGGCACTGCTATGCATTCCTGAGTTTCGCAGTGGCAGGTTGCACATGCTGGTGGTTTTCACAGTCCTTGGCCTATCACGCTGAGTATCAACTCGGATTCAACGACTTTGGGCATTTCTCGCAAAGGATTAGCAACACCGCCAATGGATACGGATTCTTGCTGGAATCCCCAGTGCTTCCTCCGTTTTGGGATCACTTCAATCCCGGGTTGATTCTCCTCGTGCCTCTGTGGAGTATCTATCCGAAAGTCGAATTGATCTTTGCGGTTCAATCCGTTTGCCTTGCTGGCTCGGCTTGGTTAGTAGCGGCCATCGCGGTTTCGCGTGGGGAGTCAGCATTCACCGCCTGTGCTTGGGGTCTGGCCTGGCTACTTTATCCCTCCATTGGTCAGATAAATCTCGCGTACACCTACGGATGGCATCCGATCACGCTTGCGATTCCAGTCTTGCTCGCCGCCTATCTCTTACTTACGCGCGGTATGGTATGGATCGCGATGGCATGTGCGGTCCTGGCTTCTTCCTTTGAGGAAGGGGTACTGGTAGTGATCGCATGCTATGCAGCCGCCCAGTCGCTGCGCATCTGGGTCAAACAACAGCAGTTTAGGAAACAAACCTCTCCGAACGAGGCGAGTGCATCGAGTTCAATTGCTTTCGAACAGACAGGAGCCTTACCTGGCTGGTTGATTGTGACCTGCGTTTCGGTAGCCAGCTTTATTCTTGTCTACCAATTCAGTGGTTTCGCTCCGTTTCAAACAGGTCGATTCGCTAGACTCGGAACCTCCGCAGTGGAGATTATCGCTTCGCCGATCCTCAGGCCTGATGCCTTCTGGGGGCAATTGCTACGGCCCCGCAATTTCGCATTTGCTGTTTTGATGCTGGTACCGTTTGCTACTGTGGGATCTATATCCTATGGATCGCGAGCTTGGTTATGGTCGCTGCTCGCCATCTCCCCACCGGTTTTAGTCTTGATGATCTGGGAACATTTGCCCGCTCAGTCCTTGGCGTTTCAGTATACAAGTTGCCTGATTCCGATCTTGTTTGTTGGGATTATCGAAACCACGACGAAAACGCCGAAGCCAGAGAGTCGAGCGCTGAGTATGTTGGCTACGGTTTGGATTCTGTCTATCTCGATCGGTCAAATGCCTTGGAGCAACGACTCTCTTGGGGATATCAAGGCCAAGACCTATGGGTTGCAGTCCAGCGTTGAATCCCGAAAGAATCGCATTTATGGCAGCAAGGAAGCTCAGAGGATTACTGCATGGATCCAGTCGTTGCAAAAGCGATCTTCCGAAACGGATGGTCCCGGATCGGCAACTGAGAGACTGCCCGATTGGAAGAGTCTCCGGGTGTTGGCGACAGGTAGAATTGCAGCCCATTTTGTCGGGGTACGCGATGTGGAAACAGTGGGCCAATTTTGGCAACGATACGATGCTCTCAAATCGTTGGATACAAATCTTGCGAGCCCCATACTCAGATACGACGTTATTCTTTTAGACCTACACGAGTCGTTCCAGCAAACCCCAGAAGAAACCGCGCGCACATTGATCGAGGCGGAGACGCATGGCTGGAGGAAATGGAAAAGCGAACGCGATTTCCTCGTCTTAACGCGTTAGGGTCTTGGCGACGAGTCTCGCGATTCTGTATCTTTAGCAACAATGAAGAAACTCTCTCCCCAATGCGGCGACCGGCGAAAGAACCACGATGTCAATGACTCATCCACTGCAATGTGTCTCCCTCGTTCTGATACTCGCAACCTTTCTCGTAGCGGATTCCCAAATCGCCTCCGCACAACGAGTATTCAAAGCGGGAGCCGCCCAGGTGGACGTGACACCCCGCGAACCGGTACCGTTATGGGGTTACGGCGATCGGCATGCCAAGTTGTCCGAAGGGACACTGGACCCACTCATGGCAACCGCTGTGGTTATCCAAGCCGGAAAAAACAAAGTGGCCATTGTCGGACTCGATATTGGGCGATCACCGGTCGAAGATTCCCTTCAACGCATTCGCGAACAAATCAAGACCAAAGCCGATATTGATGTCTCCTTTATTGCGGGTTCGCACACCCATCATGGACCGGTTGTCGAACTATCGGACAAGCCGGGACGAGGACGAGGCCGTTTCGATGCAGCCGTCCGCTACGCGAAACAATTGGAAGAAGGAATCATCGAAGCGATCGTGACGGCCGATGCCAAGTGCGTCGATGCTCAGATAGCCACCGGGACGGTGACGCTCGAGAACTTCAATCGAAACCGCCACAGCAGTATCGCTCCGGCTCCGTGCGATACCCTGCTGAGCGTGATGAGATTGACCCGAAACGAAGACGGTGCATCGATCGCTACTGTGGTAAACTTCACAGCGCATCCCACGACCCTCCCCAGTGATTCTTGCCAGTTTTCTTCCGACTATGTCGGACCTATGAGACAACTGATTGAAAAGGAGTTGGGGGGACAAGCAGTTTTCATGCAGGGGGCTGCAGGGGATATCTCTACCAATCGCGGCCCCTTCGGCGACCATATCGCCTATGGCCAAGCTCTCGGCAGAGCCGTTATCAAGCTGTCGGGGGAACTGAAACCTGAAAGCGTTGCCTCCCCATCGATAAAGGTGCGTGAAGAGCGATTCGTGTTTGAATCAAGAACCGACTTCAGGAATCCGATCGTGCAGGGTGTATACTCCGTCGCATTCTTTCCAGAGTTGATCGCGAACTTCGTGGACGAATACAGCGATGGAATCCGTCCGCGATTGACGGTGGTCATGCTCAATAAGGAGATCGCCTTGGTCGGCGTATCGGGTGAGTTCTTCTGCAATCATGCGATTCGGTTGCGTGAGCGAGCGAGGGTACAGGGACTATTCTTTTTCGGTTACTGCAACGGCTACCATCAATATTTCCCCACGATCGAGGGAGCGGCAGAGGGAAAATATGGTGCGGACGAACAAGTCGCTCCCGTTCAAGTAGGAGCGGGCGAGACCATGATGAATACTGCGCTGACGTGGATCTATCAGTTACAAGGAAAACTTGCTCGATCCCAACCGGCGGCGCAATAACCCTTTCAGGAAACCTCCCATGGCAAAATGCAGCTACTGTGGGACATCAATTCTATTCGGCGGTGTCAAAGACGAAGAAAACCGATTCTGCAACGAGCGATGCCATGAGATGGGATTTCTCGTTCAAGTCGCTGATCGTGTTCCTCAGGAAATGTTGGATCAACAAGTTGCGGCTACCCATCAGGGCAACTGCCCGAAATGTCGCGGCAAAGGACCCGTCGATGTGCACACATCCCACTGGATCTGGTCCGCCTTGGTCCTGACGTCGTGGAACAGCAAACCGGAATTATGTTGCCGATCCTGCGGTATCAAGTCCAAACTCGCGGGGATCTTTGTATCTGGGCTAGTAGGATGGTGGGGGTTTCCTTGGGGAATCATCGTCACCCCCATCCAACTGATACGCAATGTTGTGGGACTCGTATCAGGCCCCAACCCTTCGGTAGCATCGCCCGAACTTCAGAATTTGGTCCGCATGGAGTTGGCGGCCAGGTTGGTCCATGCGAGTCGCCAAGAGCACGGGGTTGCCTAACGATTTTTGCTGGTCGCTTTTTTCACGGTTCCATACCGGCTTGGGTATTTGTCGTCTAAAATAAGAGAGTGGCGTTCTTCCCAACCCTCATCCGCCTTCCCTAGCCGATTTCATGGACGCACGATTCTTTCTGCTGGATTGCCGCAACAAGATCCTCACCTTCAAAGGCGTTCTCGTTGCTTTCCTGCTTCCTTCGCTGCACGCTTCGAGCGAAGAACCGATTCGATTCAATCGAGATATCCGACCGATTCTTTCGGACAACTGCTTTTATTGCCACGGCCCCGATCGAAACAAACGTCAGGCCGACCTGCGCCTCGATACCGAAGGAGGGCTTCGAGGCGATGCAGGGACAGGACACTCAGCCGCGATTGTCCCCGGCAACCCAGACGCAAGCGAATTGGTCCGCAGGATACTATCCGCTGATCCGGATGAGCGGATGCCTCCTCCTGAAACCAAAAAATCGCTCAGCGAATCACAAGTCAAGCTCCTAAAGCGATGGATCCAGGAAGGAGGAAGCTATGAAGGGCATTGGGCCTTCATGCCTCGCGAGCAGTCGAGCGTGCTGTCGCCAGCGCAAGGGAAGCAACTATCCGACTTGCAAGCTACCGCCAAGCTCGATCAATGGATTGCTCGCGGCCTCGAATCCCAAGGTCTCCCGTCAGCACCCGAAGCCGACAAGATCACGTTGTTGCGACGTCTCCACTTCGACCTCATCGGTCTGCCACCGAGCGAAGCGGATGTCGCCGAATTCCTCAACGACGATTCGCCGAACGCCTACGAGCATGTGGTCGATCGCTTACTCGCATCCCCGCATTTTGGCGAACGCATGGCGATTTGGTGGCTTGACCTGGTTCGCTATGCGGACAGTGTCGGCTATCACGGCGATCAAGAGGTCAGCGTCTCTCCGTTCCGGCAATACGTGATCGATGCATTCAATCAAAACATGCCGTTCGATCAGTTCACGATCGAGCAAATAGCAGGTGATTTGCTTCCGAATCCGAATAAACAACAACTGATCGCCTCGGGATACAACCGACTCGGCATGATGAGCGCCGAGGGAGGAGTTCAGGACAAAGAGTATCTGGCGAAGTACATGGCTGAGCGTGTTCGCAATGCGACTGGTACATGGCTAGGCATCACACTCGGTTGCGCCGAATGCCATGATCATAAGTTTGATCCTCTGACAACGAAAGACTTCTACCGATTCGGTGCCTTCTTTGCCGACATCAAGGAAAAGGGGTTGTACGCGGGCTCCAATGACTCCGGAGTTTGGGGGTCCTATATCAAGGTTCCCACTCCCGAGCAGGAAGCCAGACGAGAAGATCTCGTTCGGCAACGCGACGCGGTCCGAGCCATCATTAACGAAACGACCCCCGAACTCATCGGTGCGCTGGATCAATGGGAACTCTCCCAGCGACCTTGGGTAACGCTCCAACCCGACTCGATCGTGTCGCTCGAGGGAGTATCGCTCAGGAAGTTGCCGGATGGTTCGATTCTTGCGAGTGGCAAGAATCCATCGACCGACACCTACATCTTAACCTTCCGCGATTTGCCAAAAGGAATTACAGCCCTTCGCCTAGATACGCTTCCAGATGATTCCCTGCCTCGCAAAGGTCCAGGACGAGCGGGAAATGGCAATTTCGTCTTGTCAGAGTTCGTGGTTCACTTCCGTTCGGCGAATGGCGAAACAACGCAAATACCTTTGCAGAACCCCACAGCAACCTACGAGCAAACAGGCGCCGCTGGTTCGAACCCTTACGGCAAATGGAGTATCGCCGGTGCCATCGATGGCGATACCAAGGGGCGCAACTGGGGATGGGCGGTTATGGAAAAGGTCGGAGCGTCTCATGCCGCAGTCTTTGAAACCGCCAGCGATTTAAGCCTAAATGAAGGCGACTCCATCGCTATCGGATTATGGCAGAACCTGGACAACCCACAGCACACGATTGGTCGCTTCCGTCTATCAGCAACCACCGCCCCGCGTCCGATCCAAGTAACTAATCTTCTTCCGGCTCCGATTGAACAAATCGTTCAAATCCCGAAAGAACAACGTTCGGATGAGCAGCGCGCGAATTTGATGAAATACTTCCGAGAGATCGCGCCGCAACTCGAACCTCAACGGCAACAGCTGGCACAAATTGAAAAGAGCCTCACCGAACTCGACGCATCGATGACATCAACGTTGGTGACCGAGCAGGTGATGCCTCGCATGATCCGCGTGCTCGCACGCGGCAATTGGATGGATGAAAATGGCGAGGTCGTCACCCCAGCCTTCCCGGCAGCGATCAGCAAGTCGGAGCCTCCTGCAGATCGACGACTGAATCGATTGGATCTCGCTAAATGGATGCTTGAACCCGATAACCCGCTCACCGCGAGAGTTCTCTCCAACCGCTTGTGGAAGCTTTTCTTCGGTGCAGGGCTGTCCAGGAAATTGGATGACATGGGTGCACAAGGAGAATGGCCCAGTCATCCGGAATTGCTCGACGAGATCTCGCAATGGTGGATCGATACCGG